>CBDUAX010000185.1:0-8409 GCA_965365235.1 uncultured bacterium | reverse complement strand
GAGATCCTGGCATACGGCCAGGACAATGAACGGGAGCTGGACTTCTCTTTTGTCTTGCCCCTCGGCGGGCCTGGCGTCTTGACCCAGGTCAACCAGAACTACACCGACATCCGCACGTATGGGTTCCGAGCCGAAGCCAGGAAATTGGCCCGGAGCGGGCTCCTCTTCACCTACGGGGTAGACCTGGTTCGGGACAAGGCGGAGGGGACAGACTTCAGCTCATCGGTGGTCACCGGCTTCGGTCCCCCCATGGAGGAGACCTCGGACCGGCCCCAGCTCCCCGAGGCTTCCTTCCTCACTTTGGGGGGATTCCTCCAGGGAGAGTTCGAGGTCTCGGATCGACTCACTCTCATTGGTGGTGGGCGGTACCAGCGAGTGACGGCGGAGACCTATGCCACCCCGGGGTTGGAGGACCAGGACCCGATCTCGGACTCCGACGGGACCTTCGTTGCGGCGGTAAACGGAATCTTCGAGCTCACGCAGGAGCTTTCCCTGGTCGGGTCACTGGGCCGGGCCTTCCGCTCACCCAACCTCATCGAGCGGTTCTTCGATGGAGTCACTCCTGAAGGGAACGGGTACCAGGTCCGGAACCCGGGCCTGAAGCCCGAAACCAGCATCAATGTGGACGTGGGGGCCCGGTACATACGGGACGGATTGTCGCTGGAGGCCTTCGGATTCCGGAACGCCATCAACGACGGGATCCGAATCGCTCCATTGAACACCGAGGTCAATGGGCTCGACGCCTATCAGAACACGAACGTGGAGGAACTGATCTTCAGGGGCGTCGAGGTGGGAGCCCAGCTTCGCCTGGCTCAGGGCCTCTGGGCTGCTGGAAACTTCACCTGGCTCGATGCTGAGAATGCAAACGACGAAGAGGTACCGGTGGGGGAGTCGTTCAGCAGCAAGATCACCGGAACTCTCAGCTATACGGTTCCATCGAACCGTTGGTGGACCGCCGTGGAGTTCCGGCACAACGGAGACCGAAAGGACATCGATCTCGCCGAGAACCCCTTGGGGGACGTTTTGCCCAGCTTCTCCGTCCTGAACCTTCGGGGGGGCCTGACACTATTCAACACCGACGACGGCCAACGTCACCGTATCGAGGCCGCCGTGACGAACGTCACCAACCAGCTCTATGCGGAGTTCTCCAACGCCACCTTCTTCCGGCCGGAGCCGAAGCGAAACCTGACACTTTCCTACACCGTGTCGTTCTGAACTCACCGGGGATCGGAGGCGTTCTCGCAACCTTCTTCTTGCCTGTGGAATGGGGTTTTGGGGAGCCTCATGGCCGAGACGGCGGATCACCCGGTGGACCATCCGGATCTTCTAGTGTGGCCAACGGCGGAAGCGGGCAATAAGGCTGTCTTGGGGAGGCCCATCGAGGGGGTGGGAGAACACTTCTAGATCCGAGGTCAGACCCCACCCACAGTCGCACTTCGGATCAACTGTAGGGAAGATTTCGCTCCGTGATGACCTCGAGTCGCGGCCGTCCTCGATTACTGCGCCGGGAAGGATTCCGCACCCCGGAGGCGTCTGGCTGTGACGGGATGCCAGTAAAGGAGGAGAGAGCCCATGAGGAAGGAAGCCACCAGGTTTCCGCCCAATACGGCCCACCAAGCGATAGCGCCAAGGAGAGACTGGGCTACGATGGCGACACCGCCAACGAAAAGCGCCTGGAGGACTACGGTCAAGGGAACAAAGAGTGCAAGGATGCTTGGTGTCCGGTCCGCCGCCCTCACCAAGGCGGTCGTGCCGATCCCGACCAGGAAAAAAACAGCTCCGTGGAGCAGAGAATACAGACCCACCGTGGTGGCGTTGATGGCGACCTCATCAGGAGAGGTAATCCCACGGAATACGGCCGATCCCAGGATGCCTGGCGTCTGGAAGGGCGTCCCGCCCACCAAGTCAACCAGGAAAAACCAAACCGCGACCGTGGCTGCGCCCAGGAGTCCGACGCTAAGGGACTCATAGAGGAATGACCGGGTATTTGCGCCGTCCATCATCTTCTCCTGTCGATTGTAAGGGCCGAAGTCGAGAACACCCCGAAGGGGGGGATCGGTTCCGGATGTTGCCACACCTTGCGTGGTTGAACACTGGGTTCTAGCCTGACTTTGAACCCCAGACTTCAGGGAGGACGCCCCATGGAGACGATCAAACTGGTGATCCAGATCATCATTGCCCTCGGCATCTTCAACGTTTGGTTGGTACGTGCCGGCAAGGCTACCGATTGGCGGGGAGGAACGGCAAAGAGCCTCAAGGAGGAATTCGAGGCGTACGGGCTTCCGCCCTGGGCCATGGGTACGGTGGGGTTCTTGAAGGTGCTTTTCGCGACCCTTCTTCTCGTGGGTATCTGGTACGCCCCGGTGGTTCGTCCCGCTGCCATCGGAATGTTGGTTCTGATGGTCGGTGCTATTTCGATGCACGTGAAGGTAGGAGACCCGGCCAAGCGTTCCCTTCCCGCCTTCACGATGCTCGTCCTCTCTGCAATCGTGGCATTCGCCTGATTCAGCCGGCCCCCGGCGGCTGACCGATTGTCCCCACCTCTCTTTTGAGAGGTGGGGACAGCCTGGTCCCTGAGTGTGGGAAATCCACCGGTTCTGCAACTCGCGACCAGGGTCACTTTTTCGCAGTTCCACCGGTGCGAACGCCGTGGGGGTGAAGCTGGTTCGGCCCCTGGTGTGGTTGTTGGAATCGCTCGAGCGGTTGGGGGCCGAAAGGAAACCACACCCAACCCCCTAATCCCGCCAGGGTCCTCAACTCTGCATCGGTGTAACCCGTTCCGTCGATCGGCCTGGGTTCCATCCGTAACCGGACATCTCTGCCATTCCGGCAGATCCTCCCGGGTATGATGATTGCAATTCACACTTGAAAATTTCAGAAAAGAAAGGAGGAGGGTGTGGCCGCCTATCTAGCCCGGATCGATAGAAACCAGCTCCAGCGGGGCCGAATACAGAATGTTGTGCACGGCGGGATCGTACTCGGCGCGATGATTCTCCTCTTGGCCGCAGTAGGGTGGCTCCTGGGCGGGCCCACGGGCGTGCTTCTCCTCTCTGCCATGGGAACAGCTTTGGCGCTCTTCAATCCCAGGGTCTCGGGGAGCCTGATCCTGCGGCTCCAAGGGTCGGTCCCCATCCATCCAACCATGGCCCCTGAACTGTCCCGAGCACTGGATGTTCTTTCCCGTCGTGCAGGCCTCGAGGTTCGTCCCCGGCTGTTCAGGGTACCCGTTCGGGGGGCGACCGCCATGGCTGTGGGGACCCGAGCCGACCCGGCCATTGGCGTCACCGACAGGCTTCTCAGGAGCCTGACACTCCGGGAGCTCGCCGGGGTCCTGGCCCACGAGGTGAGCCACATCCAGAGGAATGATACCCGAGTCCTGGGTTTGGCCGGTGTACTCTCGCAAACCACGAGTTTCATGTCCTTGATCGGCCAATTCCTGGTGCTACTGAACATCCCACTACTCCTTTTGGGAGAAGTAACCATCTCCTGGGCCGCGATACTCCTGCTGATGCTGGCTCCCGGGCTCAGCGGCTCTCTCCAGCTGACCCTGTCCCGGACCCGAGAATACGCCGCGGACCTCGGGGCGGTGCAACTCACTGGAGACCCTTGGGGCCTTGCCTCGGCCCTCAACCGTCTTGAGCAGCTCAATCGGAGTGTCTTCGACCGGTTCTTTCCCGGTGCCGGAAGGATCCCGATTCCCAAGAGTCTCAGGACTCATCCGGGAACTGAGGAGCGGGTGAAGAGGCTGATGGAACTCGACGGAGACCCATCGGGTCAGTGGCGAGGTGGGGCGGTTCGGGATGGCAAGGCGTCTTCGGACGGGTTGAGGATGAACCCCTCCCGCCACCTGCCATCCAGAAGGAAGGGCTCGATGCCGGCGAGAGAAAGCTCGGAATTGGGTCTCTCGCCCAGGGGGATCCCTGAGAGCCCCCCCACCACCGCTTGGAGTTCATCGTGGGTCAGCCCTCCTCGAACCTCCAGACCCAGGAGGGCCTCCAGGGCACCAAGTCTGTCGAGGATGTCCGTTCCGGTGGCCCGACGCTTCGACGGAAGTGAGGCGATGCCGAGGGCCCGCCAGGCCGAGGTAGGGTAGACCTCCACCGAAACCCTGGACGACCCTTCCCGCGATCGAGAAAAGCGTGGAAACCCAAGGTGGGCCAGTTCGTCGAAGAGCGTGATGCTGAATTCGGCGAAGCTCCGGAACGAGGACGGCTTCGTTTGTCCAGGAAGCCCCGTCTTTCCTTGCGTGGCCAGCTCCCCCTCACAACACCGAGAATGGACCCAGCCGTTGTCCGGTGCCTTCCAGGCCTGAGGGCCGTCGATGAGGATGGACCGTGCCCTCCAGTCCGCTGCAAGGGAGGCCAAAAGGTCGGCGAGGATGGACACCACCGGTTTCCCCCTCAATCCGAACGCGTCCAGGGCGATGGGGATTGCCGTGATCCCTTCTTCTGACGGCTCGAGGGCTACCACGCCAATGTCACGGTAGGACCTGGAGGCCAAATCAACGGACAAAATGGTCATGGGGCCTCTGTCGGGGGGTGTTGGAAGACGAGGCCATCCCGTGTCTTTCCTTGACCCTCCCGAGTCGGCCTCTGAATTCTCCGTCCTGATGTTCATATTCGAGTACCGAAGAAATGCTTCGAAGTTCTGAGGAGGGTGTGTCCGAAACGAAGCCCCCGAACGGAGTTGGAAGAGGACCCAACGGGCATCAACAGGGTTGAAAAAGGCGGTCCTCGTCCTGGGGGCCCACGTGGTTCCGTTCGTTTCGGAGAGTCCGGAAGATGCCAAACCCAAATCACCGGATAGGGATCATAGGAGCCGGCCTTTCAGGGCTGATGGCCGGCCGGATTCTCCAGGATCGCGGAATCGACGTAACCCTCTTTGACAAGGGGCGGCGGCCGGGGGGAAGAGCCAATACTCGTGAACACGGACCCTATCGTTTCGACCACGGGGCCCAGTTCTTCACGGTTCGTAGTCCTGTCATCGGTCCTTTTCTCGCTTCCTGGATCGATGCGGGAATGGTAGCGGAGTGGGCCGGGTCCCTCGTGAGGATAGAAGGGGGGAATATGGAGCCGGCCGAGGATTTCAGCCGCTACGTCGGAGTCCCCGGTATGATTGCCCTCCCTTCCATGCTGGCCCAGGGGCAGGACATCAGGGTGAACACCCGAGTCGAGTCCCTTCGGCGAGAAGATCAAGGTTGGGCCTTGTTCGGTGACGGTGGATCGGAGCTTGGCCGATTCGACCGAGTGCTTGTCGCCCTTCCGGCGCCCCAAGCCGCGGACCTTCTGGATGAAGCGCAGACACTCCGAGGCCTGGCCGAGTCGACCAGGATGGCTCCCTGCTGGTCCGGGATGTACGTCTTTGAAAGGCCACTCTCTCTGGGTTTCGACGGAGCCTTCCTCTCCGACCACCCGCTCTCCTGGGTCGCTCGGGACAGCAGTAAACCCGGCCGACCGAAGGTCGAGGCTTGGGTTCTACATGCCGGGCCTGATTGGACCAAGGCCAACCTGCGAATGGAACGAACTGAGGCGGCGATGGCGCTCCTGAGGGAGTTCGAGAAAGAGTTCGGCCCTCTCCCCGACATCGCCTTCCAGCGAGCGCACCGGTGGGCTTTCGCGTTGGCGTCGGACCCCCTGCCAGTCGGGGACCGCTTCGACGCCGAGGGGGGGATCGGGATCTGCGGGGATTGGTGTGTGGGAGGCCGTGTCGAAGGGGCACTCCTCAGTGGGAAAAGCGCAGCAGATTGGATGTTCCGAGGGCCCACCCGGGAAATCGCAGGGCCCGGCACCCACGCTACCAGGTATTGAGTACCGTGCCTGAAAGCTCACCACCGACCCTCCGTTTTGTACTGGGCGATCAGCTCACCGCAAGCATCTCCAGCCTCCAGGGTCTGGACTCGGCCTCGGACGTGGTCCTCATGGCCGAAGTCCCGGCCGAGTGTACCTATGTGGGCCACCACAAGAAGAAGATTGCCTTCATTCTCTCGGCCATGCGCCACTTTGCCGAGGAACTCAAAGGCCACGGGGTCCAGGTAGACTACCGGTTCCTCGACGACCCGGAGAACCTGGGAGACTTCCGATCAGAGGTGGTCAGCGCCGTTCGCCGGCATGGGGCGAGGCGCGTTGTCGTGACAGAGCCTGGAGAGTGGCGGGTACTGCAGGATATCCTGGGATGGGAGGAGGCCGCAGGCGTACCCGTCGACATCCTCCCGGACGACCGGTTCCTGGCCAGCCGGGAGCGGTTCGGCCAATGGGCCCAGGGTCGAAAGTCTCTTCGGATGGAGTACTTCTACCGGGAGATGCGACGGGAGACCGGACTGCTCATGGATGCCGAAGGGCAACCCGAGGGGGGCAGATGGAACTTCGACAAGTCGAACCGAAAACCGCTGAAAAGGAATGAGCCACCTCCTCCCGAGCCCCTTCGACATGCCCCGGATTCGGTAACCCACGAGGTCCTGGAGCTCGTGGACGGCCACTTCCCCGACCACTTCGGCACGTTGACGCCCTTCTGGTTCGGAGTAACCGCTGAACAGGCGGAAGCGTCTTTTCGTCACTTCGTGACCCAGGCTCTACCCCAGTTCGGGGACTACCAGGACGCAATGAAGGAGGGGCAACCCACCCTATACCATGCCGTCATCGGTCTCTACCTGAACGTCGGCCTCCTCGATCCTGAGGAGGTATGTCGAGCTGTCGAGGAGGCCTACCGGTCCGGACACACCCCGTTGAACGCGGCAGAGGGGTTCATCCGACAAATCATCGGATGGCGGGAGTTCGTACGTGGCATCTACTGGCTGCGGATGCCCGAGTACGCCGAAACGAACTTCTTCGAGGCCTCCCGACCCCTCCCCTCCTTCTACTGGACCGGGAAGACGGAGATGAACTGCATCAGTCAAGTCGTGCATCAGACCCGGGAGGAAGCCTACTCCCACCATATCCAACGGCTCATGGTGACGGGGAACTTCGCCCTTCTGGCCGGTCTGGCTCCGGCTCAGGTGGAGGAATGGTATCTCTCTGTCTATGCCGACGCCTTCGAGTGGGTGGAACTCCCCAACACGCATGGGATGGCCCTCTTCGCCGACGGCGGCGTTCTGGGCTCCAAACCTTATTCAGCCAGCGGGAAATATATCGAGCGAATGTCCGATTACTGCTCAGGGTGTCGATATACGGTGAAGGAGTCCGAGGGGCCGAAGGCATGTCCCTTCAATTTCCTCTACTGGGATTTCTTGGACCGAAATGAAACCCTTCTGAGAAAGAACCCTCGGATGGGATTGGTTTACAGAACCTTGGACCGGATGGACCGGGAGAGAGTCAGACGGATCAAAGACCAGGCCTCCGATTTCCTGGAGGATTTGGACAAAGGCGCTTCGGCGGATTGAGGAGGGGCAGGAATGACCGTCTTCCCCGCCCCTCCGGTGCCATCATGATACCAGGACGTCATCCATAATACCAATATTTAGCTGATTATCTTTCCATAACTTTTTTGGAATATTAAATACGCAGAGCAAAGTGGATTCCCATCGATCCATTTCTATGGACTGATGCTCGAACGTCGGCGAGTATTAGGAGTAGAAGAATGGGGCATATGTCCGGGAAGCCATCCGACAAGGCAGCCGATCGATGCAACGATTCAAGAACATTCTCTTCGTCTCCAGTCCAGGCGCAGGTATCGACGGGGGCCTCCGGCGGGCATTTGAACTAGCCCATCGAAACGAAGGGCGGCTGACCATCGTCCAACTCGTCGCAGCACGTCCTGACGCTCTGTCTGGTGATCTGGGCGTCCAGATTGATGGGCTGATGGGAGAGGTGGAAGAAGAGCAACGGAAGGAGCTCTCGCAGTTGGCGGATGCCCTGGAGGCCATGGGGGATCGTCCGACTACTGGTCTCCTGAGCGGAAAGCCGTTCATCGCCATCGTTCAGGAGGTCCTGAAGAATGGCCACGATCTGGTCATGAAGACGGTGGAGGGGCCGACGGGGGGGTTCCGGGGTCGCCTTTTTGGGAGCGCCGATCAGCATCTCATGCGTAAGTGCCCCTGCCCGGTCTGGCTCGTCAAAGGAAGTCAGAAGGAGGGATTCCGTTCGGTTTTGGCAGCGGTGGATGTGGGCCAGGGGGAAAACCCCGATCTCAACAGGAGGATTTTGCAGCTGGCCTCTTCGCTGGCAGCCAGCGAAGGATCCGAGCTCCACGTCGTTCACGCGTGGTCCCTGGCCGGGGAAGCCCTCCTTCTGGGTCCCGCCCGAAGAGCGGGTGGAGAGGTCCTCGAGCAACTCTTCGAGGTGGAAGAAATCTGGAGGACCCAACGGCTCGAGGCACTCGTCAGCGCTGAGGTCGTCTCGGAAACCGAGGCCCAACTTCATGTCGTCAGGGAGGAGGCCGCAGAGGGGATAGCAAAAGTGGCCAGTGCGGTGGAGG
>CBDUAX010000184.1:0-8430 GCA_965365235.1 uncultured bacterium | reverse complement strand
CCGCCTCTCCGGAGGTCGAATCGCAATCGCGGACGCCGGGACGAAGTCCGTCCGGGTTTTTGGCCTCACGGGGACCTTCCTGAAAACCCTGGGTGGTCCGGGATTTGGGCCCGGGGAGTTCCAGGATCCACGTTCGGTGTTGTCCCTGGAAGGCGGGGGCGTCCAGGTCTGGGACGGGACACTCTTCCGGAGCACCGTTTTTGGGGAAGGTGGGGAGCTGGTTTCCGCCGACGCCGTGGATCTGGCCACGATTGCGAAAGCCATCGAACCCCCTCTTTATGCTGCCTCCCTCAAGCCCCTGCCCGATGGAGGGTTCCTGGTCCGACTCCTGGAAAAAGCCGGGGCGGGAAAGGGCGGAGGGGTGAAAGAAACCTCCTACCCTGCTGGGCGGTTCCGTCGACGGAGCGGTGCGTTGAGGGTTTCCTCCGATCTTATGAGCGTCGACACCGTGATGTTCTTTGCGGATGTGGAGCAGCTGGCAGTGGAGGCGCCGTGGGGGGTCTGGCCAATTGAGCCGCCCCTGGCCCGGAGGACGTGGATCGCGGAAGGGGGGACGCCCCATCGGATCTGCATCGGCGAGCAGCAGGCACCGGAGATCGCTTGTTTCCATGACGGAGGTTCCCTCACCCTTCTCCGCTGGTCCGCGACGGACGCCCCGGCGACAGAGGAAGAGATTTCTGCCTGGCGTCAGGAGATCGCCCGAGACTTCGGCCAGAAGCTGAACCGGGAGGACATCTTCCGCATGCTCGAGCGGGTTCCTGCACCCGAGGTCCGGCCACCCCATTCCAGCATTCACCTGGATCCGTCCGGTAACCTGTGGGTGAACGTGGGACCCACCCCAACCCTCGAGAAGGGTTCCTGGGACTACCGGGTATTTGGGCCTGATGGGGTCGAGCTGGGTTTGGTACGGGTACCCCGGATTGATGTCCTGGAGATCGGTGAGGACTACCTTCTGGGGGTGTTCCAGGATGAGTTGGAGGTCGAGTACCTTCATGTCTATGGGCTCTCCAAGAGCCCTTCCGCGAACTAGAGGACCGAAGATGGGTTCCCCACGGTATCCTGGCCGGGACGAGAGGGGATCGACCCTTTGGTAGATGCCCACGCCCACCTGGATAAGTACGGACCAGACTTTCCCCGAGCCTTGGCACAAATCCGAGAATCCGCGATCCGGACTCTGGCTGTCTCTATGGACCTGGATTCCTTTGACGAGACGCTCAGGATTTCGGACCTGGAGCCGCTGGTCCTTCCTTCCTTTGGTATCCACCCCTGGGAGGCACCGAGGTTCTCCGAGGACTTGGAGGCCCTGAACCCTTTCACCGAAAGGGCACCGATGTTGGGTGAGGTCGGTCTCGATTTCCACTTCATCGAGGACGAAGACCAATACCCGGCCCAACGGGCTGTCTTCGACTATTTCATCGGGGCCGCAGAGACCAGGGGATTGATCCTCAACATCCACACCAAAGGGGCGGAGAAGGAGGTTCTTTCCCACCTCCGAGGCCGCGGACTGCGGGGCGTGGTGATCCACTGGTATTCAGGGCCGCTGGATCTCGTGAGGCACTTCCTGGATCTGGGGGCGTATTTCACAGTTGGCGTGCAGGTGCTCCGCTCCCGACACATTCGGTCTCTGGTGGATCTTATCCCTGATGACCGCCTCCTTACCGAGACAGACAACCCCGGTGGTTGGCAATGGATGGAGGGGGAGCCGGGGTTCCCCGACCTTCTACACAAAGTCGAGGCCGAGTTGGCAGAACGAAGAGGGGAGGATCGGGAACGGCTCTCCCAACGCGTGGAGGAGAACTTCACTCGCCTCCTGATCTCCGGTGGGGTGACCGGCGGGGTGAGCAGCTAGGGATCCCCCTGGGGAAGCGTCGAGGGGGAACCAGGATCAGACACAGAATGAACTCAACGGCCCTTCAGCAGTACCTGCACGATCACATCCCCCTGTCAGCTGCGATGCAGGTCAAGGTCCTGTGTGTGGATGAGGAGGGGGTGACGTTGCAGGCTCCACTGGCGCCGAATATCAACCATCGGGACACCGTTTTTGGAGGGAGTGCTTCGGCCCTGGCAATCCTGGCGGGATGGTCCCTGGTCCATTCACGCCTGAGACGGATAGGAATCCAGAGTCGGATCGTGATCCAGCGCAACACCATGCATCATGACCTCCCGGTTCCGGGAGATTTCTCAGCCCGATCCTTTGTGGATGGGGTGGACCGTTGGGATCGATTCCTCCGGTCGCTGGAGCGAAAGAAGAGGGCCCGGATCGTGGTGTCGGCCGTGGTGGAACATGAAGGTGCGGTGGTGGGTCGATTCTCTGGGCAATTCGTTGCGCTGGACGGCGGGTGGCATAGGCCTCGAGCAGAGGGGGAAGAATGAGGATCAAGCTCACGAGCGTTTTGGTCCAGGACCAGGAGGCTGCTCTCAGGTTCTACACTGAAGTTCTGGGGTTCCAGAAAAAGGAGGACATTCCTTTGGACGAATTCCGGTGGCTCACGGTGGTTTCCCCGGAAGGTCCCTCCGAGCTGGAGCTCCTTCTGGAACCGAATCAGAATCCAGCGGCAAGGACCTATCAGGCGGCCCTCTTCGAGCAAGGGATTCCTCTGACCGCCTTCGCATCGGAGAACGTCAAGGATGAGCACAAGCGGTTGTTGGGACTGGGTGTTGAATTCCACACAGAGCCGACTCCGGCTGGCACGACCACGATCGCCGTATTCCACGATACCTGTGGCAATCTGATCCAGATCTACGAGGGTTGAGAACGCAAGGAGGTGCCTCCCAGGAAGCCGGTGGCGTTTGGGTCCGGCCACGCACTCCCAATGGCCCAGTCCGGTGGAGAAGAACGTTGAGCTTGCCTCTTTTTCTCGATGAGTATCCCGGCCCCGATCCGGACGAATCCCTGAGGAAGACCCTCGGAGAGGGGATCGACGTAAACCTCGTGGCGGGCAAGCGGGGGGAGGCACCTCTGCACGTGGCTACCCTGCGGCGGCGACTCACCGCCGTGGAGACCCCAGGCCGGTGGAGCTGTTGATCCGAGCCGGGGCAGATCTTTCCGCCCCGGGGCTCGACACGGGCCCCCCCCTTCACCAGGCCGGATGGTTCGGTCAACCCGCCAACGCGCGACTCCTCATCCAGGCTGGAGCACCGCTCGATGTTTTTGATGAGAAGCATCAGAGCTCGCCTATCGGTTGGGCGGTTCATGGTTCCAGGAACTCGGGTGGTGCGGAAGAGCGGCAGGAGGACTATATGGCGCTTGTGCGGATGTGGTTGGATGCCGGATCCGATCTGTCCTATCCGGAGGAGCACTCAGGGGAGTCCTACCTCCAGAGACTCGTCCGTGATGCCAGTCCGCAAGTCAGGAAGGTTCTCGAACCGTTCAGGTCGGAGACGGGTTGATTCCCGGCCGGCACTTCATCCGATCCGGCTCTCCGCGTCGAAAAGACGGTTTGGAATCTCCGGCGTCCGGACCGCATAGTTGAATCCGGGGGCGATACAGAAACTTCCGAATTCGCCAGCCTTGTTCAGAGCCAGGAATCCTACCTGGATCTCCCGCCAGTCGGGGTTTTTGCTGATTACCCGGTCCACGGCCATCTCACACGCTTCGTTTGGGCTGTGGCCCTGGCGCATGAACTCCACCACCAGGAAACACCCCACTGCACGAATGACCGCCTCGCCCCAGCCGGTAGAAGTAGCCCCGCCGACCTCGTTGTCGACGTAGAGACCAGCCCCGATGAGAGGGGAATCGCCCACCCTCCCGTGGTATTTGAAGGCGGCTCCGCTTGTGGTGCACGCCCCTGAAAGATCCCCGGCCTGGTCCAGCGTCAGCATCCCGATGGTATCATGGTTCTCGATGTTGATGGGAGGGCGTTCGCCTCCGTTCTCCGCCTTCCATCTCTCCCAGGCTGTTTTGGCCTGAGGGGTAAGGAGGTCCTCACGCTGAAACCCGTTGGTTGTGGCGAAATCCAGGGCTCCCTGCCCAACGAGCATGACATGAGGGGTGATCTCCATGACCCTTCGCGCCACCGAGACGGGGTGTTTGATGTCCTGGAGAAAGGCCACCGAGCCACACCTCCCGTCCCGGTCCATGATGCAGGCGTCCAGTGTCACCTTGCCGTCTCGGTCGGGGAATCCCCCGTACCCGACCGTCGTCACCGTTGGATCACCCTCGGGAACCCTGACCCCGGCTTCCACCGCGTCCAACGCGGAGCCACCCCTGCCCAGGATCTCCCAGGCGGCCTCGTTGGCCGGGACTCCGTGTTCCCAGGTGGAGAGGGCCACCGGGCGGACCGATTCTGTACCCCCAGGCCCAGCACTCTCGGGGGATCCCTGGTCGGAGGGAGTGCACCCTTCGAGGAGGGAGGCACCGAGAGTGGAACCTATCGCCGCGGTTTTCAGAAAAGTGCGTCGGTCTGACATGGTGAAGTCCGTTGGGAGGGAAGCGTCGTTAGTCTGTCAGGCCAAGACGAGGAACGACCCGCTCCGCCTCGTGCGTGAGCTCGAAGAAGGTGGCCGGTTCTACCTTCAAGAAACCGGCGATGATGTTCGTAGGGATGCTCTGGCGAAGTATGTTCAGCGTCCGTGCATTCCCGTTGTAAAAACGTCGGGCGGCCGCAATCCGGTCCTCGGTAAGGGCCAGCTGGCGTTGCAGCTCCAGAAAGTGCTGGTCGGCCTTTAGCTCCGGGTACCCCTCGGCCAAGGCAAAGAGCTGCTTCAGTCCCACCATGAGTTGGGACTCGTCCGTGGCTTGGGAGGAAGCGGTCCCCCGGTTTTCGGCTGCGCGATTTCTGAGCTCCACAATCCGCTCCAAGGCCTCTCTCTCGTGCCGGGCGTACCCTTTCACCGTCTCGACCAGGTTCGGGATGAGGTCGTATCTCCGCTTCAATTCCACATCGATGTCCGCCCAACTTTCTCTCATGTGTTGCTTGAGACGGACGAACCGGTTGACCGTGGCCATGATCCAAATCAACACCACCGCCACGACCACGAGAAGGATGATAACCGGGGGGCTCATGAGCTTGTCTCCTGGCGGAGTCGGAGTTGGTCGGTCAGGTGTTCGGGCCAGCGTTGAAGGAAGGCGGCGAACCATCCCGGCGCCCCTTCGAAGGTGTCCGGATCCCAGCGTCCCATTCCCTCCCGAATCAAGCACACGTCCTGAACGATCTCGATGGCTGGGGTGGGTCCTGTCAAAAGGAACTCCATCATCTGGGTATGGATCACATCGTAGGCATATCGCTTATTTCCACTCTTCACCCAGAACTTCCGACTGAACTCTTCAGACTCGAAGTCGATGTCGTCGAATCCGAGGCTGCCCGCGAGTTTGTCTGCGATTCCCTCACTCCGTATGGACAAATCCGGGGTCCCCACGAAGGGTAGTCGGAAGCAAGCGAAACTCAGGCGATGGGTGTGTTGGTGTTTTCCCGACCCTGTGGTGTACTGGTAGTCACCCATTCGGACTTCGATGGAATACCCGTGAATCGACAAACTCCCGAAGATGTTGTTCGTGGCCTGGCGGGACCGACCCTTCTTGAACAGGGAGTGACCGAAAAATCGGTGTAGGCTCCGGTCGGTCCCCGAATCGAAGTAGAGCCCAAGCCTCAATGCCACCGCGGAAAGGGCCTCTCGACGTTTTCTGGAGCTGAGGATGCCCGCATAGATCAACGCACCTGCGACAAGAACCACCAGGGCGATGAGGAGAATCTGTTGCATATCCCTTCTCTGCGCATCGATTCCGGAAGAAGCAGGTCCATCTGGAGTACGAAGGGCGTATCTTCGGCCTTCGGCTTCGTAAGATGCCTGGTTCCCGGAAGCGTGGGCAAGGAAACCACCCCGGGACTCGCGGCGGGAATGCCGAACCTTCGGTCCTCCCGACCCCCCTTTTGGTCCTTTGAGGAGATCATACGATCCGATGTCAGAAGCGAATCCAATCGATCCCAGGGTTGAGGTCGGCCACGTCCATCTAAAAGTGGCAGATCTGGAGGGGGCCCTGGCCTTCTACCAGGATGTGCTCGGCTTCGAGGTCGTTCAGCGGATGGGCCCGGGAGCGGTCTTTCTGAGCGCGGGTGGGTACCATCACCACGTGGGGCTCAATACCTGGGAGAGCAGGGGTGGCTCCCCTCCTCCTCCTGGATCCACCGGCCTCTACCACGTGGCCTTCCGATACCCGGATCGACGGGCCCTTGCCCTGGCGTACCAGCGGTTGCGAGAGGCGGGAGTGCCCCTCGATGGCGCCGCAGATCACGGCGTGAGCGAAGCCCTTTACCTTCGAGATCCAGATGGGAATGGGGTCGAATTGTATTGGGACCGGCCCCGGGAGAGATGGCCATTTGGGGAGGATGGTTCCCTCGAGATGTATACCCGGCCCCTGGACCTGGAGGGGCTGGCGAGGGAGCTGGGGTCTCGTGGAACCCTGGACCTCCCGGAGCCGTAGAGTAGTCGGGTCCCTAGAGATTGTTGTGGCACCGGAATCGGCTTCGCTTTTCCGGTGGAACCGCCTTTAGCCCTGGCAGGGCTCTCATGTCCAAGAACGAGCGAGACTCCTTTGCCGTCGTTCCGGGGGAAGACCCCCCCGTGAGGCCCCGGGTGGTGGACGAGGCCGATGAGGTCCTCTCCGCCTACGGCTGGCAACTCACCGGTGTGGGCGCCACAACTCTCCTGGCCTGGGGGGCCACAGGGTACTTCGAGTTGGGGGTTTCACCCTTCTGGGTTTTGGCCGCGGTGGTGATCCTCCTTATGCTCTACGCCATCCCCGTCACCCGGGAACCCCGCCTGGCCCGGGATGTCCTCAAGCGCTGGGACGACCTGAGGGTGGAGCGGGCTCTGGAATCCTCCGGGATCTACGATGATCCTCGCCTTGAGGTAGCGGAAGCCATGGCCGATCGGGTGATCCGGCATCCCTCTGTGGATATGCGTACCCGAGACGCGACAAGGGCCATGATCGCCAAGCTGAAGCTGGTGGTTCGGGATCTCAGGAGGATCAGCTACCTGGCCGAAGCGAAGATCGCCCTGGATGAAAAGGGCACGACACGGTCCATTTCCGACCTCCAGGATCTCCTGGACGCGCGGGCGGCAGAGATGCTGGGCCAGATCGCAGAACTCCACCGGACAGTGGTCCTGCGGGATGCGGTTTCCCTGGAACGGGCCGTCGGGAACGTAGAAGACCTGCTCCGAGAGTTGGAAGCTGCGCGAGAGGGGGAGCGTCTTCTTTCGCAGGCCGAACGGGACTGACAAAGAAGGGCCCTGGAAGGAAACGACCCCAGGCTCCCGCCCCGCCTCCGGCCTGGGGCCGGTCGGTGTTCCACCTGCCCTTCCCGGCCCGGGGCCTCTCTCCTTGACCCACCCCGGTCCCCCCCCGACACTAACGCATTCAGAGGACTCTCCCAGGATTTCCCTCGAAAGGACTGACCGATGGGCAAGCTCTTCTCGCGATCGGTGCTGGTGGCCCTCCTTCCCGGCGCCCTGTTTCAGGCAAACCCAATTGAAGGTCAGGATTCGGACCCGGATCCTATGGTGAGGGCCGCTGCGGGGCTGACCCTCAGGGGAATCGGTCCTGCTGTCATGGGTGGCCGGATCGCGGATATTGCTGTGAACCCCTTGGACAAGAGCACCTGGTTTGTGGGAGTCGGGTCGGGTGGTGTGTGGAAGACCACAAACTCAGGAGCCACCTGGACGCCTGTCTTCGACTCCGAGGCCACCTATTCCGTCGGCGTGGTGACGCTGGACCCTAGCAACCCCGATGTGGTCTGGGTCGGAACGGGGGAGAATGTCAGCGGCAGGCACGTTGCTTGGGGAGAGGGCGTGTACAGGAGTCGAGATGGAGGCCGCACTTGGGATCCGATGGGTTTGGAAGGGTCAGAGCACATTGGGAAGATCCTGGTGGACCCCCGGGATGGAGATGTCGTCTATGTCGCTGCAGAGGGTCCTCTCTGGTCGCCCGGGGGGGAGCGGGGAGTTTTCAAATCCGCAGATGGTGGGGGAAGTTGGGCCCAGGTCCTGGAGATCGATGAGAACACGGGTGTGACGGATCTGGAGTTCGATCCCTCCAATCCCGATGTGATCTATGCGGCCGCATACCAGCGTCGCCGTCACGTCTGGGGTTTTTTGGCGGGAGGCCCGGAATCTGGGATCTTCAAGTCCACAGACGCGGGGGAAAGCTGGCGTAAGGTGAGGACAGGCCTTCCGGCGGGCGACATGGGGAAGATCGGCCTGGCCGTGACTCCGGCCGACCCGGAGCTTGTCTTTGCAACCATCGAAGCCGGCGGGGAAGAAAGGGGATTTTACCGCTCCCGAGACAGGGGTGAGAGTTGGGAGCGGAGAAACCGATATACCTCCGGCGGCACCGGGCCCCACTACTACCAGGAAATCGAGGCTTCCCCGGAAGACCCTGATCTGGTTTATCAGATGGACGTGTTTCTCCAGGTGACGAGAGACGGAGGTTCG
>CBDUAX010000183.1:0-8431 GCA_965365235.1 uncultured bacterium | reverse complement strand
ATAGCGAAGTGTGGAGTTCCCCGCCACGACGCCCCCATCCCCGGCGAGAGCCGGTGTCAGGACGGTCCGGATCCTGGGACCACCAAAAAGATCGGCCTGCTCCGCCCCGGAGGTGGCACAGGCCGATAGGGTCAGTAGAAGTAGAAGAGCCGCGATCATTCGCCCATCTCTCAAAAACTCTCGGTTCCGGTAGACAACCCGTCTTTTCATAGTACGAGCCAGTCCGAAATCTGTGACCAGAATCCTTGGAAACTGCACCGTCAGAGCCCCGGTGCGCCGAAGCGGACCCCAACGTAGCTTAGCAGGCAGTTTCCGTCACCGGCGCAGTCGCCCTCCCTCACTAGGACGGGAGGATCGGGCAGAAAGTTGCGGGCCCAGCGCCGCTGATACCATTCAAGGAGAACCCCCGTGGTCACGCACGAGCCCCATAAAATCAAGACGGTCCGACTCCTCTTCTTTCCTTCCCTCCAGGAGCGGAAAAAGTATCTGGCCGAAGCCCACTTCAACCCCATGAACCTGACCCCCACGCAGGTGACCTTCGACATGTGCTCCTATGGGACAGGAGCTATGAGCCAGGAGCAGCTGTCCGGGCAGTTCATCGGGGATGAGGCGTACGCCGGATCGAGGAATTTCGAAACCCTTCAGAGAGCCGTGGCAGAGGTCTTCGGGCACGGCTACCTCTGCCCCACCCACAACATTCTCGGATCCGTGAAGCTGGTGGTGTCCACCATGGTGGGAGAGGAGGACTCGGTCCCGACGAATTCTATGGGCATGGTCGGCCTCCTGGCCCCCCGGGACATCGAGGCCCCCTACGTCCGAGATGGGGAAGGAGACGTCTTCACTGGAAACCTCTCCTTGGAAGAACTCGCCACCGCGTGTGATGCCGGGAAGGTACCCGTAGTCCTGACACAGGCCTTCGCAGACGGCCAGCACCCCTTTTCTCTGGCGAACCTCCGGGAAGTCAGGGCCCTGGCCGACGCCAGCGGCATCCGACTCCTGGTAGATGGCTCCAGGATCGTCGAAAACGCCTGGTACATCCAGCGCCATGAAAAGGGCCAGGCGGATCGGTCCATCGCTGAGATCGTGAAACAGATCGCCAAGACTGCCCATGTTTTTTTGTTCGATGGCGGTCAGGATGCAAAGAGCAACACAGGAGGTCTTCTTACCACGGACAACCCAGACGACCATGAGAAGTTCATGAACGAGGTGGTGGTCTTCGAGGGGCTCCATACCTACGGAGGCATGGCGGGACGAACCATGGAAGTGTTGGCCCGTGGGATGGTGGAGATGGTGGATGAGAATGAGGCGCACTGGGTGATGAACCAGAACGAACGGTTCACTCAACGCCTCCGAGACCGTGGCGTACCTCTGGAGCGCGGGTGCGACGGGGCCTACCTGCGAGCCGACGCTTTTTTCCCCCATCTAGCCGAAAATCAACAGGACACCCTGGCCGCGGCGCTCTATCTGATCTCGGGGGTCCGGGCGGTTGCTCCAGGTTTGGTGAACGGAGCCGGTCTCCTCCCGGTTCAGGTGCCCCGTCTCTCCCTGGCCAACGAGCAGCTGGACCAGGTGGCCGACGCCATCATCCATCTCCATTCCCAGGCGGACAGGATTCAGGCCTTGCAGGTCACCGCGGATGGGGAATGGCGAGACGAGATGGCCTATCACTGGGTCTTCCCCGACCTGGACCTCTTCGAGTTCGAGACATTCCCCTATAAGATCCACACCACCGAGCGGGTGGGGGTCCTCTCCCGGGAGGCTCGAGAAAAGGCCATGCGGGCGGCGGGCTACAACACCTTTCTCCTCAGGTCGGCAGACGTGGCCATCGATCTCCTGACCGACTCGGGCACTACCGCCATGAGTGTGGACCAGTGGGCCGCCTACGAGGGAGTTCGGGCCAGCGCCGTCACCAGTGATGAGTACTTCGACTTCATCGACTCCATCCAGGACACCTTCGGCTACGAATACATCATTCCGACCCACCAGGGCCGGGCAGCCGAACACATCCTGAGCCAAACCCAGATCCATGGGTCTCAGGTGGTTCCTGGAAACATGTACTTCACAACGACCAAGCTGCATCAGGAAATGGCCGGTGGGATCTTCGCCGATGTCATTGTGGACGAAGCTCACGATCCGGGGAGCGACTTTCCCTGGAAGGGGAACATCGACTTGGCGAAGCTGAAAGCCATCGTGAAGGAACACGGAGCCGAGGAGGTGGCCTACATCTCCTTCGAACACTCCGTGAACATGGCAGGCGGCCAGCCCGTTTCCATGGACAACATGAAAGAGGTGTACGAGTACTGTTCGGGCTTGGACATTCCGGTCTTCTTCGACGCCACCCGTACCGTCGAGAACGCCTATATGATTCAATGGAAAGACCCTCGGTATGCGAATACCCCGGTCAAGGACATTGTCCGGGAGATGATGCTCTACGGCGATGGATGCACGGTTAGCGGGAAGAAGGACTTCCTCATCAACATCGGTGGGTGCCTGGCCTTCAGAGACAATGCGGACTGGGCCGAATCGGCCGAAGAGATGATCAGGGTCTATGAAGGGAACGTAACGGACGGTGGGCTGGCCACGGCCGATTTGGCAGCCATCGCTCGTGGAGTAAGGGAGATGGTCGACGACCGTCAGATCCGCTCCAGGGTGCAACAGACCCAGTTCCTCGGAAAGCTTCTTCTGGACGCTGGAATCCCCATCGTCACGCCCCCCGGGACCCACGCCATCTTCCTGGACGTCAAACGGTTCCTTCCACACATCGATCAGGATCAGTACCCGGCCCAACGGTTGGCGGCAGAGATCTTCATCGAGTCGGGAGTTCGGACCATGGAGCGTGGGAACGTCTCCAAAGGCAGGGACCCCAAGACCGGAGAGAACTATCGGCCGCCTCTCGAACTTGTCCGGCTGACCATCCCTCGCCGGGTCTACACCAACGACCACATGCGGGCCGTGGCCGAAGCGGTGATCAGAGTCTGGGGGCGACGGGACGAGATCACAGGACTGAAGTTCGTCTACGAGCCGGAGAAGCTCCGCTTCTTCCAGGGCCGGTTCGAGTCTCTGTAGACGACTGCACGGGGAGACACGGAAGGGCCGGGCTCGTTCTGAAACCCCACCGGCGGTTGAAAGACTAGCGAGACCTCTCAAGAAGACATCTAAAGGAGGAACCGATGTTGCGCCATCAAGTCCGGAAGCTCGCACTACGGATCTTCTCCGTCCTGGCTCTGACGCTAGCGGCCCTTTCCTTCGGGTCCCCGGATGCGAGCCAGGCCCAAGCCACCGATCCTGCCGTACGGCTTCAGATGTACGACGCCCATGTGGCCATGGCGGAAGCATCGATTTTCAAGAACCATCCCTGGCAGTTCGTCGGTCCGACAAACGTCAGTGGCCGCATGACGGACATCGCCGTGGTAACCCCCAAGGGAGGCCACTACACCATTTATGTGGCCGGGGCCTCCGGTGGGGTGTGGCGAACTCAGAACGAAGGGGTGACCTGGGAGCCCATCTTCGAGGAGGGGCCCTCGACCTCCATCGGGGAGGTGACGGTGGCCCCCTCGAATCAGGATATCGTGTGGGTCGGGACCGGAGAGGCCAACATCTTCCGGTCGTCCATGGCCGGGGCCGGCGTCTACAAATCCACCGATGGCGGAGAAAGCTGGCGGCATATGGGCCTCGCCGGTACGCACACCATCCCTCGGATTGTGGTGCATCCCAGGAACCCGGACATCGTCTATGTGGCCGCCTCAGGCCATGAGTGGACCCACGACGAATATCGAGGGCTCTACAAAACCACCGACGGTGGAGAGAGTTGGGAGAAGGTTCTCTTTGTGAATGAAGAGACCGGCGTCATCGATCTCGTCATGCACCCCACCGATCCCAACACTCTCTATGCAGCCACCTGGCAGCGAATCCGTGAGAAGTGGAACGACCCGCGGAACGAACCGGACTATGAGGGAAGCGGCATCCACAAGACCACCGACGGCGGCCTGACCTGGACCCCTGTAAACGACGGATTGCCGGAAGCCAGGTACAGAGGTCGAATCGGGATCGACATCGCTCGCTCCAACCCCGAGGTCGTCTACGCATTCGTGGACAACTACGAGGTAGCCAGGGAAGCGCCGGAAGGAGCTACCGATGCTTATGGAAGACCAAGGGGGCCGGTAATTCAGGGCGCCACGGTCTTCCGGTCTGAAAACGGGGGCGAAAGCTGGAGGCGCCGGAGCCCATCCGATCCCTATATGCAAGGCCTGTCCGGGACCTACGGTTGGGTTTTCGGGCAGATGCGGGTCGATCCGAACGACGAGAATCGGATCTACGTCATGGGGTTGGCATTGAACGTGTCCGAGGATGGCGGTGAGACCTTCCGCCGCCTTCCAGGGATGCACGGGGACCATCATGGGCTCTGGATCGACCCGGCGAACTCAGACTACCTGGTGAACGTCAATGACGGGGGCGTGGCCATCTCCTATGACGCCGGCGAAAATTGGCGGACCTTCTACGACGATTTTCCACTGGTGCAGTTCTTCAACGTGGCCCACGACATGGGCGATCCCTTCCGGGTTTACGGATCGGTCCAGGACCATGGCAGCTTCCGGGGCGTGGTGGACCTCAGCCGAGGGCGCCACGCCATTCCGGCGGTGGAGTTCGAAAGTGCCCCCGGGGGTGAGGGAAGCAGCCACGCCATCGATCCCACAGACCCTGATGTGGTCTATTCGGCCGGTTTTTATGGCACCATCCAGAGGTCGAACATGGCCACGGGCGAAACGACGGGCCTGGTTCCCCGGGCCCCGGAAGGGGAGCTGGCATACCGAGGCCAGTGGGTGGCTCCGTTCATCATTTCCCCTCACAACCCTCGCATCCTCTACCACGGCATGAACTTTCTATTCAGGTCCATGGACCGAGGCGAGTCATGGGAGCGGATCAGCCCGGACCTGACCTTCAACAACCCGGAGAAGTACGGAGACATCCCCTACCAAACCCTCTTTTCCATCGCCGAGTCACCCTTCACCTTCGGCCTCCTTTATGTGGGTACGGACGATGGTCGGATCTGGCGGACGGACAACAGCGGAGCGGAATGGACCGAGATCAACCGGGGAGTTCCGGAGATGTGGGTAGCGGAGCTGGTGGCGTCCAAGTACGACGAGGCCACTGTGTTTATGGCCCAGAATGGGAAACGGGACGACGACTTCGCACCCTACCTCTGGAAGTCCACAGACTTCGGGGAGCATTGGGCCAGCATCGTCGGAAACCTCCCTTCCGGCCCCGTCAACGTCATCAAGGAGGACCCGAAGAACCCGGACATCCTCTATGTGGGGACCGACCTGGGAGTCTATGTCTCCCTGAACGGTGGAGGCGAGTGGCACGCCCTTCCCGGTGGAGAGATCCCCGGTTCGTTCTACCAGGATCTGGTCATCCATCCCAGGGAGGACATCCTGGTGGCCGCGACCCACGGACGAGGGATTTGGGCCCTGGACGTCCGGCCCATTCAATCTCTGCGGCCCGGGATCGTCGAGGAGGCACTCCACCTCTTCGAGGTCGAGGAGGCCCAGGCACCCCGAGGATTTCGTGCCGGAGGCGTCACGGCCAACATCCAATACTGGGTCGGGACGGCTTCAGGAGATGCCAGCGTGACCATTCGAAATGGCGAGGGGGAGGTGGTCCGAGAGATCCCCGCCACCGGGGCTCGGGGTTTGAACGCCGTGGTCTGGGATCTTTCGACCGCCGAAAACGGGGGTCCGAGGCAGGGATTCCAGGGTCGCGGAGGCCGAGTTCCGCCCGGGGAGTACCGGGTGGTGGTGCGGGTTGGGGCCGCTACGGCAGAAGGAACTCTGGTCGTAAACCCCTAGGAAGGCGTTGAGGAGGGTCCACACACCTTGTTTGTCCGGGGTCCGGTGACTACCCCGCCAGCTGCGAGCAGCCCTCCAGGACCTGTTCCAGGGCGTGGGCCAGCTCCTCCTGGCTGAAGGGTTTATTGAGAAGCGGAAAGCCAGAGACTTTTCCATCTTGCCGAACCGGGACCCTATCCGTGTACCCGGACATCAGGAGGACGCGAAGGTCCTGACGTCTCTGGACCATTGTCTCCGCCAGGTCGGCCCCATTCATCCCGGGCATGATGACGTCGGAGATCATCCCGTGGATGGTCCCCTCGTGGGCGTCGGCCACAGAAAGGGCTTCTTCTGCATCACACGCCACCAGAACCTTCAGGCCCGCCCCTTCCAACTGACGGCGCACCAAGCCCCGGACCATGGGCTCATCTTCTACCACCAGGACGGTCAAAGACCCAAGATCCGTCAACTCTCGGGTCTCCTCAGCTTTGAAATCGACATGCCCTGTGGTCTCATCCAGGTGGACTTCGATGCGGGTCCCCTGGCCCTCCTCACTCCATGCCGTGATCTCTCCGCCACTCTGTTGCACGATGCCGTAAACCGTTGAAAGTCCCAGGCCCGTCCCTTTTCCGAGTTCCTTCGTGGTAAAGAACGGTTCGAAAATCTGGGCCAGGGTGGCCTCGTCCATCCCCTCCCCTGTGTCTTCCACAGAGATGGTTACCCGTCCAAACCCCGGCTCTGAGTGCTCGAACCCTGGGGTGCGTTGAACACGTAGGGTGATCTCCCCACCCTCGGGCATGGCATCCCGACTGTTCAGGGTGAGGTTCATGACCACCTGTTCCAGCTGGGTCTTGTCCACCTTCACCAGGGGTCGGTCGGGATCGAGCTCCAGGCGGAGCGTGACGTCCTCTCCGAGGAGGCGTCTCAACATCCCCATCATCTCCTGGATGACCAGCCCAGGATCCAGAGGCTCCGGCCGGAGCACCTGTCGCCGGCTGAAGGCAAGGAGTTGTTGGGTCAGAGCGGCAGCCCGATCTGCCGCACGTTTGATCTCGGTGAGCTCCAGAAGCGAATCGGGATCGTCCATGCTGGACAGAAGTAGCTCGGAGTACCCCGAGATGGTAGTCAGGAGGTTGTTGAAATCGTGGGCGATTCCTCCGGCCAAACGTCCAACAGCCTCCATCTTCTGCGATTGGCGCAGTTGATCCTCCAACGCCACTTCACGGGTAATGTCGTGACCGACACTGATGAACCGGATGAGCTTTCCGAGGCCATCCCGTACCGGGGAGATGGCTGTCCGTTCGGTATAGACCTCTCCGTTTTTCTTCAGCTTCAGTACCTGCCCCGCCCACCCCTCCCCGGAGCCCATGGTGTCCTCCAGCCGAGAAACCACCACAGGGGGGTTATCAGGGGAGAGAAGGTTGGAGAAATGCCGGCCGAGAATCTCGTGACTCCGATATCCAGTGGCATGCTCGAATGCCGGGTTTGCGTATTCGACAATCCCTTCAGGAGTGGTGATGATATGGATCTCTGCGGCCTGCTCAACGGCAGCAGCCAGAAGGATCTGGGATTCCTCCACCCGTTGACGTTGGGCCATTTCCTCTTCCAGCTCCGCGGTCCGGTCCGCCACCCGCTCCTCAAGAGACCGGTTCAGGGCCTCCAGATCTTCCTGGGCTGCCCCGAGTTTTTCCACCATCTGGTTGAAAGACCGGGCGAGGAAGAATACTTCGTCGCTTCCGCTTTCAGGGGCCCTTCGACTCAGGTCCCCTTCTGCGATGGCTCGGGTGGCCCCTAGGATCTTCCCAAGCGGCCCCGTGACCAGAGAACTCACCCAGTAGACACCGATGATCCCTATCAGGAAGAGAACCAGGGAAAGAAGAGCGATTTCTCTCCGACTTTGAGCCACCTGGGTCCTCAGTGTTTCCAGAGAAATCCCCAGGTAGACAGTGCCGAGGTATTCTCCGTCCTCCCCAGTGACGGACGCAGATACCCGGTGGACGGAACTCTCGAGAGATACCTCTTCATCTACTCGCTTGAAATCCGCCCTGTGAGCCCGGTCCAAAGCGCTGCTGGCGAAGGGGACAAAGTCGGCGTCGTAGGCCACCGCATAGACGATCCCATGGATGCCGGTGGCTTTCGCCATCAACTCGATGGCCTCGAGTTCATCGTCGAACTCGAGGCTGGGTCGCACCAGAGACGCCGTCATCTCAACCAAAGATGCCGCTTTGTCCGCCAGGGCCTGGCCGTATTCCCGTTCTTGCTTGGCGGGAACGTAGAGATAGATGACCAGGGACATGAGACCGATGAGGAGCGTAGCCCCGAAGGCGAGCTTTCCCTTCAGGCTGCTTCCCACCTTCCGCACAATGACCTTGCAGGGTCGCCGAGAGAGTTCCGGCATCAGAAAGCCCCTCCCGGGTTCCGACTCAGCCCTTGCGTTGAAGGCGGGACGCCACGATTCGGCCCCCCTGCGTCCGCCGCGTGTCCGATCACTCGTTCAGCCCTAACCAGCAATCGGCCCCGGAGCCGGAGCCCGGCTCGGCGGGCGTTCTCGGCATTGATTTCGAAGGTGAGGCTGTTGTCCGCCCTCACGAATCCAATCATCCCAC
>CBDUAX010000182.1:0-8434 GCA_965365235.1 uncultured bacterium | reverse complement strand
CGGCCCTTCCAGGGAGCAGGTGAAGGAGCACGCCTGGGAAGTCCTGAACAGCCGCCGGGTCGTACCGGGTTATGGCCACGCCGTTCTCCGGGCCACCGACCCCCGCTTCACCGCCTTCCATCAGTTCGGCGAGGCGCACGTCCCGGACTACCCGGTCTTCAAGACTGTCTCCACCGGCTTCAAGGTCATCCCCGACGTGCTCAAAGAGAATGGGAAAGCCGCCAAACCGTATCCGAACGTGGAGGCGGGTTCAGGCGCGCTCCTGCACTACCACGGGATCACCGAACTGGAATTCTACACCGTGTTCTTCAGCGTCTCCGGCGGCGTGGGCCTCCTCTCCCAGCTCGCCATGGGCAGGGCCTGGTGGGAGCCCATCACGCGGCCGAAGTCTCATACGACCGAGTGGCTCAAGGAGAAGGCGGGGGCATAGCCTCCAGACTCCCGGCCCTTGCGGGTTGAGGAAGCGTGAAGACGGCCCCGGTGGGAAACCGCCGGGGCCGGTCCTTGTCTTTTCGGTTGGTCGGAGGACAATGCTCTACGGCCATCCCCTCTCACTCAGTTGGAACCCCCACCGTGGATCTGGATATTGCCGCCTACTACATCGCTGAGCAGTGCCCAGATCGGAACCGTATTGTAGGGTGGCGGCATCTCGTCCATTATTACCGGCGTGTCGTCGCAAAACCTCTGAGCCAAGCCGGAGGGGAGTCCGAAAAGCTGGCTCTCGACGAACAACCCGGCCTGGTCGGGCGGACTCCCCGACCCCTCACCGTTATCCACCACCTGGAAGGCGATGTCGGACGGAGTGTTTCCCGGGAGGTGGGCCCCAATCCAGGCGACGTTCCCCTGAAGGGTGAAGCAGCTTATGGGGCCCTCGTACTGGATCGGGGGGCCATCCTCCACGTGGAGGAGGATCTGGAAGCTCCCCTCGACCGAGCCGTCGGCTCCCTTCTTCGCTTTCATGGTAAAGGTACGCCATACACCTGGGTTGTAGGCCAGCGGGCCAGTGACGAAGTGGCCGGATCCGGTAATCTTTTCGACGAACCCACCACCCTTGTCAGGGTCGGCAGCGGTGACTGTCTGAGGCGTCCTGTCTTCGGAAGTGAGGGGTGGCTCGGTGACACCTTCCGAACAGGCCAAAAAACCCAGGAACACCATGGGAAGGAGGAGTGTTTTGTGTTTCATTCTGGGACTCCTTATTCCGGGGGGAACCAAGAACGCCCCTGCGGGGCCCAGACGGACCGCCAGAGGATGTGAGACTAAGCGCTTATCCTGTTGGAGATTTGGAATAATGAAATACGGAACGGCTCAGAACAAGGAATTCGTACCGCCCTCCAACCGGTGGGTGGGGGCTCCTGAGAGATGAAGCTGGGGCGTAGATCATCGTGACCCCAGGAGACCCGTTGCGAACGGGACCTTCACCCGGCTTTCCACAACGAACCAACGAAGGTATCCTACGAGCTTCGCCCCGGCCCCAGGGCCAAGGGAAGTCCATTTTTTTTCGCAACGTCGAGGGACCCACAATGAGAGTATTGGCCACTCTGCTTCTCCTGACCCTCCCCCTCATTTCGTCCTGCAGCGGCGGGGTCTCCCTGGAGGAAGCCGTCGCCTCCATTACCGAGGACGAGTTCCGGGAAAAGGTCTTGATCATCGCCCATGACTCCATGATGGGGAGAGCCAACCCAAGCCCCGGGCTTGATAGGACGGCCGAATATGTGGCCAATGAATTTCGGCGCTACGGCCTCGAGCCCGGCGGGGATGACGGGACCTTCATTCAGCACTACACCATGCGAGAGGTCACGCTGGACTTCGACGCATCTTCGGTCCAGGTGACCGGGGGACCAGAACTCGCATTTGGCCGGGATCTGGGTCTGATCCGGGCCACCGGAGGGGAGCCCACCACGGCCGGGGTGGTCCTGGTGACGGGGATCGAGGGAGGCGAAGACCTGGATCCCGCCTCCCTCCAAGGGAAGCACGTTTTTATTGTTCCGAATTCCACCTCGGCCCAGTCCGGCCGGCGCCGCATGCGCTTCCCATCGATGATCACGACCGCCCAGCCGGCCTCGATCTTTTCCGTTGGGTTTCTGGCCGACCAGGAATGGGAGGAGGCTGGTGCCCAGCAGCAGGAGAGGACGACTACGTTGGCCCCGTGGGACACCCCCGGAGCTACCGCCCCGATGTTCTCCATTCGGTCCGAGAGCCTCGCACCGATCCTGGCTGCCCATGGCGTCCAGCTGCGGCCCCTCGTCGGGGCTGGATCGCAACTGGCCATCCACTCCGTCCCTGGCCTGGAGATGACGGTGAGCCCGGTCATGCGGGAGGTAGGGAGCTTCGATCAGCCCAACACGGTTGGAATCTTGAGGGGAAGCGACCCTGAGTTGAGGAATGAGTACATCCTCTACAGCGCTCACATGGACCATGTGGGGGTGGGGCGGCCCAATGCCGAGGGGGACAGCATCAACAACGGGGCGGACGACGACGCTTCCGGGACGATCCTGGTGGTCGAGGTGGCAGAGGCGATGGCCATGTTGGCCGACAAACCTAAACGGTCCATGATCTTTCTGGGGGTCAGCGGCGAGGAACGGGGCCTCTGGGGAAGCCGCTTCTTCGCCGAGAACCCGCCGGTGCCACTGGAACAGATCGTTGCCAATCTGAATGCCGACATGGTTTCCAGGAACTGGCCGGACACGGTGGTAGCCATCGGAAAGGAACACTCGGATCTGGGAGAGACTCTGAACCGTGTGAATGAGGCCCACCCCGAGCTCCACATGACTGCCATCGACGACATCTGGCCTGAACAGAACTTCTATCGGCGATCGGACCACTTCAACTTTGCTCGCCGTGGCGTGCCGATCCTCTTCTTCTTCACAGGAACCCACGAGGATTATCACCGTCCCACCGACGACGTCAGCCGGATGAATGCCGAAAAAGGGGCGCGGATTTCCCAGCTCGTTTTCTACCTGGGGGTGGAGCTGGGCAACGCTCCGGAGAAACCCCGATGGGACCCGACCAGCCGTGAACAGATCGTAGATATGGGTGGATCATCTCGGTAAAGTTCCAGACGTTTACCAGAGGTAAACGGACCAGAAGGAGGGCGGGGGCTGCCTGGGTAGCCCCCGTTTTCTTTTCTTCCTCCCTCCGGCTCTCCCCTATCTCCCATAGGTTTCTCCCGCTTCCATGGGCCTTCTCCCAGCCGCCAGATTGGGGCACTATGCGTTTAAGCCCCTTGTTGTGTTCCCAAAAAAAATATTGCTGCCCGGGAGGCAGCCCCTTAACGTAGAAAGCCTAAACAACTGTTTTTGAGATTTGTGTCCGAGAAGCTTTGCCATCGACGGAGTCGTGCCGTGCCCCCAGCCGCGTCGAAACAGAGCAGTACCGGTTGCCCGTTGAACGACGTATTTGGCAGCCATGGCCAGGTGCGCCTCCTGCGTATCCTTGCCACCCACTCTGAAGGCCCCCTCCATTCATCCGAGCTGGCCACCCTGGCGGGAATGACCGAGCAGAGCGCCCGCAGAGGCCTTGATCGGCTTTCCAGAACAGGGCTGGTGAGGAGGACGGAGAACGGGAGGAAGAACCTCTATGCCTTTTCCCGGGACGCGCCTCTTGCCCTGGAGATTGAGCGGCTCTTCCAAGTTGAAGGGGCCGGACGGGGAGCGAGGAAGCGGTCTCCCGACCCGGTGGAACCCACCGCGAAGTCCAACGGAGGCGAATCTTCCCGGAGTCCGTTCGGGGAGGAAGGTCGTTTGAACCCGGCGTCGCCGGAGTTTTCAGGTGCCTTGGTGGCGCTCCTTGAGGAGAACCTGTCCGTGTTGCGGCGAGCCAGGGAGAACGTCTGCGGGCAGTTGAAGGCAGGTGCCAATGGTGACGGCCCGGAGCTTTGGGAGTGGCAGAAGATTCTGGATACCTTTTCTCTTCCGAAGCTTCTCAACTTCCTGGATTCGGACTCCCCCCGGGCGGTCCGCTTGAGGAAGTGCTCTCCGTTCCCGGCGGTCCTGTCTGAGGAAGAGCAGGCCCGGTTGGAGGAGTTGATCGGCCAGCCGGACCAAGCATAGGGACCCGCTACGCTCCCCTCTCTTTGACGGGTGGATCCCTCAGGCGCGGGCCACCCAGGGAACCCGCTCCAGCCCAGATCCGGAGAGGCTCAAATGAGCATCTCACCCCTCTCCGTCGAGACTTCCGTTCTCGACCGACTCCTGGATCCCGGAGATCCGGCCCTCCGGACCCGCGTCTTGGCCGATCTCCTCGGCCGCCCGAAGGATGACCCAGACCTTCTTGATGCACGCGGACGGATTCCCGAACAACCCTGGATCTCCACCACCCTGAAGGCGACGAATCCGGGGGGTGGATGGGGCCCCAACCTGACCAAGGGCTACCGGGGAACAATCTGGGCGCTCTACCATCTCAGCGAACTGGGGGCACCGTCGACCCTGGGACCCATCGAGGAAGGAGTGTCGCTGGTCCTGGGCGAAGCCAAAGCGGTCCGCCAGATCCGAGGGAGGCGGGCGGAGATGTTTGATGGGAATCCGGACGGCGTGTTCTGGGAGTTTCCGACGGCCTGCTTCACGGCCCGGGCCGCCACGGCTCTTGTGAGATTCGGCCAGCTCTCTCACCCGGTCACCAGAGGGGCGCTGGCGTCCTGTGAGGCTCTCTTCCACCCGGAGGAGGGCTTCCGGTGCTTTGTTATGGACGACTCCCTCCTCCCCGCATGCTTCATGGCGGTGCCGGCTGTTCTCAAGGTTCTCCTCGCCGTTCCGCCTCTCCAGCGATCTCCTCAGCAGGAGCGACGTATCGGCGAGCTGGCCCGGCTTCTTAAGAAACGGCGTCTTTTCCGGTATGTGGCGAAGGATCGTCGGGCATGGCGCGAGTGGGCCGATACAGTTTCAGCCGCCGAGCGGCGTGAGGAGAGCCCCAAGTGGTTGGCTGCCGGACGGGCAGAGCCAAGAGAGGAGAAAGCCGGCTGGCTCCGGTTCAGCTTTCCGCACGGATATAACTCCGACCTCCTGGAGGTCCTCCTGCTGCTCGGCGAAGCCGGAGTGGAACGGGATGAGACCATCTGTGAAGGCTTGGAGTTGGTTCTGTCCAAAAAGTGCCGGGACGGGATGTGGGAGATGGTGGGTGGGTTGAACGGGAAGATGCACGCGAAGCTGGACCGAAAGGGGGCCTCCAGTCCCTGGATCACCTACAGGGCGTTGTTGGCGTTCAAGCGTTTTGGTCTTTTCTCAGCGAACGGCTAATCATCCCCTCCGGCGACGTCCTGGAGGATTCCGTTGACCCGCGCCAGCAGGTCCGAGGCCCGGTAGGGCTTCTGAATGAAACCCGCCAGGCCTTTCCCGGCGAAGCGATTTGTCGCGTCCTGTTCGTTGTAGCCGCTGCTCAGGACCACCCGCACATCTTCCTGGATCCGCCTGATGGCTTGGAAGGCCTCTTCACCGTCCATGACGGGCATCGTCATGTCGAGGAGGACCAGGTCGACCTGCTCCCGGTTCTCCGAAAACCGATCGACGCCCTCCTGACCATTCCTGGCTTCAAGGACCTTGAAGCCGGCGTTGGTCAACATGTTCGCGGTCACATCCAAGACGTCGGGATCGTCCTCCACCACCAGGATCGTGGCACCTTCCGCCGGTCTTCCCACCGAACCTCGAGCTTGCTCGAGGCTTTTTCCATCCGTCCCGGATGATGGCAGCAGAACCTTGAAGCTGCTTCCCTTTCCCTTTTCCGAATAAACCTTCACCGTCCCGTCATGCCCTCGGACAATCCCCAGGACCGCGGCCAGGCCCAGGCCACGCCCAGTGAACTTGGTCGTGAAGAATGGATCGAAGATCTTCTGACAGGTGTCCTGGTCCATTCCACATCCGGTATCGGACACCTCCAGAAAGACATAGGATCCTTCGGAGACTTCATCTCCCAGGTAACAGCAGTCGAGATAGGCCCGGTCGGCCTCAACCACCCCTGTACTGATCCGGAGCGTTCCGCTCTCCCCCTCCAGAGCCTCAGAGGCATTGGTGATCAGGTTCATCACGATCTGGCGAATCTGACTTGCGTCGGCCTCCACAATCGGGAGGTCGGCAGGGAAGTGGAATTGGAGGCTGGCCTTTTTGGAGATCACGGTCTCCAGGAGGTGGGCCATCTCTCCAACCAATTTGTCCAGCTGGATGGGTTGGATCAGGAACCGACCCTTCCCGGAGTACGCCAGCATCTGATTGGTGAGGCCGGCGGCCCTCTGGGCCGTGGTCCCGATCTTCTCCACGAACTCCCTGCCAGTCGCCTCCGGGGCCATGGTTTCCAGAGCGAGGTCCGTGTTTCCCAGGATCGCCATGAGCAGGTTGTTGAACTCGTGTGCGATACCTCCCGCCAGCACACCGAGACTTTCCAGCTTCTGGGAATGCTGGATCTTCTCTTGAAGGGCCTGCCGTTCTTCCTCCTCAGCCTTCTTGTCTGTGACATCTTCTGCGATGCCAGCTATCCGTTGCACTTCACCCGACTCGTCGCGGATCACGAACCCTCGGTCGGAGATCCATCGGACATCCCCGGCGGGGCGGACGATCCTGTACTCCCGAGGCTCCCCCCCACCCGTTTCGAGGATCTTGTTGAATGACTCCTCGGCCTGTTCCCGGTCTTCCGGGTGGATGCTGTCTCCCCAGACTTCGTATCGGTCCAACAGCTCTTCCAGGGATCGACCCCAGATGGTCTCGTAGGCCGGGCTGGCGTAGATGACCTTCTGGTCCTTCCAGTCGAAGAGCCAGAAGACCTCCCGAATGTTCTCGGCCATCTCCCGGAACAGGCTCTCACTTCTTCTCAACTCCTCCTGGATCCGCTCCCGGTCGGTAATGTCCTGGGTGGTGCCCACCATTCGGGTGAGGTTCCCGTCCCCATCGCATTCGAGCCGGGCCCTGACGTAGACCCAACGGACCGACCCATCGGGGTGATGTACCCGGAAGCGCTCGTTGTAGGGTTTCCCTTCGGTGAAGACCGCCTGAATGGTCTTCATCACGTGCTCTCGATCCTCGGGCACAACAGCGTTGATGAAGTGCTCCCTGGAGAGGGAGTCGGACGCCGGATCGAGGCCATAGATATGGTAGAGGCGATCCGAACCCAACATGCGCTCGGTCCGGATATCCCACTCCCATCTACCCAACTGGGCGATCTCCTCGATCTCCACAATCATCCTCTTTGCTTCCTCGAGGGCAGAAGAGAGGGAAGCCGGATCCGGATTTGGGGCCTTGTCTTTTGCGTGGTCCAAGCGGGGCTCCTGGGGAGGGATGAGTCCTAGAGGGGAAAGCATCCAACTAGGAAAGCGGGAGCTGGACAAACTCGTTTCCAATTAATGGGGAGGAATGAGGAACCCTGTCAATCGATTAGGCAACGGCGGGGAGCGCCATGGAGGCCCGCATCCCTCTCCGACTTCTTTTGGCTTCGGTTAGTTTCCGCCGTCCGCGAACACGGCCAACCCAACGACATGCCCACCGGGGGTCCAGAAAAAGATCTCGTCGGCGCCGTAGAAGGTCTGCCGACGAGGCCGAGCGACTCTCCCCCCGAGGGATAGGAGTTCTTCCTCCATTCCTGCCAGGCTATCGATCTCGAGAAAGAGCACGGATGGGCCCTTGGCGAACTCCTTCGCCAACTCAGGCAGGTCGGCTTCGACGCTGCTCCGAGTTTGCAGCATGATCTCGACGCCGTCCTTCTCGAGGGAGACAAAACCCAGGCTCTCCCCCGCAGGGACCTCGGCGGTCTTCTCGAAGCCAAGGCCCTGGATCCAAAACGGAAGGCAAGGTTCGATGGACTCCACGGTGAGGATGGGGGTCATCCGCTTGATCACGGGGGCCTCCTGGGTTGACAAAGGTGGGTGAGGAACGACGAGTTCAGGTACTCCGAGTCCTGACCTGACCGACTGCCCAAATGGCCCGGTGAGAATCGCCAGCACGGCTACAAGAACGATGTTCATAAACGGTTTTCCTTTTGATCTTGGGCTCTTATCCCCAACTTTTTGTTCCCGGGGGGGCCTGCCGTAAAGCTGTGAGGTAGGCAAATGGGCCCTTTTGGGCCACTTCCGGCTTCCCCCACCACTCCCGGACACGGGGGAGTTCGGGTGAGGGTGTGGTCTCCTGGGTATTTCCATCCCGGTGAGCTTCCCGCTTCCGTTCGGTAGCCGCCTCCTCCTGTGCCGACTCCCGTCTCTCTTCCCCCACTTCCCGGGAGGGAACTCCCTGCTTGGGCAGGGTGCCTGCTTCTTTTCCAGGGGCTACCTCCCTCTTCCGCTGCCGCCCCGTCTCTTTGGCTTTCCTCTCCTCCGCAGCCCGTTTCTCCACTTTCGTTCGATCGGGCCACCACTCCTGAGTTCCGGGAAGGGCGGGGAAGAGCACCTCTTCCCGAATTGGGGGGCCTGAATCGGAGCCTTCTCTCACCGATTCGGCACCTACATACCCGCCAATTTCTTCCT
>CBDUAX010000181.1:0-8454 GCA_965365235.1 uncultured bacterium | reverse complement strand
GTCGTGATCCTCCAGGGTCTCCCTGAAGATCTCCCCCATCTCAGCATACTCTTCAGCGCTGATTCCCAGGTGGTGGTGAGCACGGCCCAACTGCTCGTTGGTGTAGGAGACCGGCCCACCCATCAACGCAGAGACGAACTTGGTCTGGTGATCGATCATGCGCCGGATGTCGATGTTTTCGAAGTAGGGGCTGAGCATCTCCGAGTCCAGGAGCCGGTCATAAAAATCGGAGATGATCAGGCGCACGCGGGCGAACCCGCCGATGCGCTCGAAGAGTGATGTCTTCATTTTCCTAATTCCGCTGGAGTCATCTCCCCGCCCAGAGGTGGGGATCCCCCGGGCTCCCTTCCGCCCCCCTCTTCCTCAAGTACAAATGCGGAAAAGCGCTGCCAGACCGGACAGACCAGAGGGGACCCGAAGAGGGGGAGAGCCCGACTCGGGGGTCACCCTCCGGCGATGGCGTTGAACAGGAGCTTGAAGTTGGCCACCATCTGAGCCCGATTGTGAAGGCTGAAACCGACCAGGAGCAGCCGTCCCTCTCCGTAGGGAACCTCCACAACCGGAACCTTCCCCAGGATGGCCGACTCGCCCTCAAGATACCCGCTCAGCAGGAGCGGCCCGTCTTCCGGAAAGGACGCCACCGGTCGGGGCCTTCCCACCACCCCCCCTCCATCACCCGTCACCTCGAAGAGGAGCGCCCTGGAGGTCACGAAGGCCACACCGTCCCGATCCATCCCCCAGGTCAGCGGATTGTCCGGATCCCAGGAGATCTTCAGGATCGATCCGGCGGAGTAGAACCCCGCCTCCCGGACCGAGCCGGAGACCTCACGAAGGGGGAGGTCGAAGGCCTGCAGGGCCAGTTCCGAGGACGCCTGGTGGAAGAAGAGGGTGCCTCCCTCGCTGGCAAACGTCTTGAGAGCCTCCAGCCCCACCTCGCCGATCCCGCCCACAAACTCAGGGGGGACCGCTCCCTCACGATTCCCGTCCAGAATCGCATTGGAACGAAGTGAGGGAAGGACAATGAGATCGAAGTCTTCTCTCAGATCTCCGGCTCGGATCCGGTCGTTGCGAAGCTCGGTTACCTGAAACTCGTAGTGTTCCAGAATCCATCGAATCCATCCCTCGTCCATGCTCCCCTGCCAGGGGCGGTACACGGCGAGACGGAAGGGGTTCGATGAGCCACCGTTCGAGGGGCGGACTACGAAGGTCCCGGGCCGATCGTCTTCCCTTTCAACCGGGACCCCCCGGGCGAGAAAACCATTGACTGCCTTCCACGAGGCCCCATCGCCCGGATCCAGGTAGAGGGGACCGGAGCCGGGCACATTCCCTGAGTCGGAGGTTTCGTATTGACGAACATCGACGGGTTCTAAGGAAAGGTCTGGAGGCACCTCGTTTACTACCACGGCTTCCAGCCCCATCTGGAGGGGAAGAGTCCAGCCTGCCACGTCATAGGGCCGGAGTGGTCCGCTCTCGACCTCGACCCTGCGTGGGATTCCCTGCCACAGGTGTGTCTTGGTACGGAGATCCGGGTACTCCTGTCGCTCGAAGAGAGTTTTCACGAACCCCCCAAAAGCCTGGCTGGTGGGAATGAAGAACGTACCCTCTGGAAAGGTCCGGCCTTCGAGCTGAAATCCTTCTGAAGCAGCCCAAACCTCCACTCCCAACAGGTCCATCTTGTCCAGAAGCTCGCTCAGGGCAAACGCATCGGTTTGATGGACGGGGAAGACCCACCCCTGGGGCGCCTCTGTACGGAACCGCTGGATATTCGCTTGGGCAAGACGGTATTTGGATTGGAGCAGATCCTCCCGGTATCTAGCCGCCACATCCAGTACTGCCTTGGAGGCGGTCAGGCAGTATTCCACCGCATCCCCGATCCGCCACCACCCCCCCTCCCAAGGAGCGGTGTAGAAAGCCGACTTCTGGAAGTCCTTCCATGGGTCGGGGATATCCTCGAGGGAGTACTCCCGGGGCGTCGCGAGATAGTGGAGGGCCGTCTCTGTGAGGATTGAGGGGATGTTGTGATGGGTGACCACCTGGGTCATGAACCCAGGATACCAGGCATCGAAGCTGACCCGGGAGACAGCGCCGGGTTTCCCTTCGGCATCGAAGGCCATCCCCATGGCCGCTCCGATGAGGTTTTCCCACCGAATCACCTCCCCCGGCTTATTCGGGTTCACCGGCTCCCCGTAGGGAGGAATCCAGATCCGAGTCGGGAAAGGGGCCGTCTGGTGGTGGTTGTAGACCACATTGGGAAACCACTCCTGATTCTGAAGCCGGCTGACATTTCGGACCTCTTCCTGCGTGACGTTATAGGAGTCCCGGTTATTGTCATGACCGATATACCGGTTGTAGAGCCAGGGCATGCGGCTCTCTTCGAACTCGGTCCCCACGTGTTCCATGTACCAATCGGCAACCAAAGTCATGCCGTCGGGGTTCGGAAACACCAGAAGCGTGATGACCTCCTCACGTATCCTCTGGGTCTTCGGATCCTCACCGGTCACCAGGTCGTACGCGAGTTGAAGAGCATGCTCACTTGGGGCGGCTTCGGTGGAATGGAGGCCGACATCGATCCAGACAATGGCCTTCCCTTCCATGGCCTGGGCCTGGGCTTGGGTGGGGGTGAGCTCGCGGCCGAGGCTGAGCCGGCGGGCCGTCGTTCGGTATTCAGCCAGCCGGCCGAGATTCTCGGCCGAGGAGATGACGAGGTACCGATGGGTGCGACCCATCCCCGTCTTCCCCATCTCCAGGACCTCCATTCGCCCCGCCGAGTGGGCAGCAAGGTGGTCGAACCACTCCATGGCCCGCTCGTATGTGGTCAGCTGATAGTCTGCCCCGACCGGGTATCCAAGAAACGCTTCGGGCGACTGCGGATCCTGGGCACCGATCCCGGCGGGCCACACGAGAAAGAAAGAAAGGGCCCCAGCAAGACAGACGGCTCGGTGACGGAACACTCCGGCTTTGGTAGGCACGGGATCCCCCTCTTGGTGTTGTTGGTCTGCCTCGGGTCCGACCCGACATCGATCCGCCGCGACCACCCCAAAGCTGGACGTCAAAGTCGAATCCGATTCCCCCCCAACTCGAAGTAGGCCAAAGGCAGCAGGTTGGCCAGGGGCGGAGGTCACCGAAAGAAGTCGGAAAGCTCCCTTGCCCCCACCGATGATGGGGACCAGGAAGCCTCCTGGCTCACAGGCCGATGGCGATAGCCACCGAGATCCCAACGCCGCCCAGGAGGATCAACAAGCCCCAGACGGGCAGAACCCAGCGAATCCAATCCTCGTAGGGGACTTTCGCCAGAGCCAGGATGGCCATGAGGGAGCCGCTGGTGGGGATGATAAGATCGGAGATCCCGGCACCGTACTGAAAGGCCAGGACCGTCACCTGCCGTGAGAGCCCCAGGAGGTCGGAGAGGGGCACCAGGACCGGCATGGTCAGCACGGCCTGTCCACTCAGACTGGGAACCGGGAAGTGGATGGCGATCTGGGCCCCCACCATCCCCAGGGCGGAGGCCAGAGTAGGAAGGCCCTCCAGGGGCGTCACCAAAGCATGGACGAGGGTGTCCACGATCCGTCCATCCTCCAGCACCACGAAGATGGCCCGGGCGAAACCGATGAGGAGCGCAGCCAGCGCCATGTCCCTGAACCCCTTGGCAAAGGCATCAGCCGTTCCGGCCACACCCATTCCCGCCACGTAGCCGGCCAGAATCCCCATCCCGAAGAAGAGACCAGACATCTGGTTGAATCCCCACCCCTGGGTGAGAATCCCCCAAACCAGGATCCCGAACGAGGCCACAACCATTCCAAGGAGGACCGCGTCTCGACCGGTGAGGGGATCCTCGACGCCGCCCCCTTCGTCAACGGCCACCTCGGTGGCCGTCGAACGGGCCATCCGGATGACGAAGGTGATCCAGAGGGCCAGAGCCAGGACGAGGAACACCATCCGGAATCCTCCGCCTGAAAGCAGAGGAAGCTCTGCCAGTTTCTGTGCGATGCCAACCTGGAATGGATTGATGGGGCTGAACGCCGAGCCTACCACCGCCGCCCCCAGGCTCATGGCCACCGCCACGATGGGCCGGTAGCCAAGTCGGTTGGTCAGTACCAGAAGGACAGGGAGAAGGGCGATGATCTCCTCCTGCATGTTCTCCAGCGCCCCACCCGTGGCGAAAAGGACAGCGATGATGGGAATCACCAGAATGGTTCGGTCCCCGAGCCGGTTCACCAGCCACCCCACACCCCTCCGCAACGCCCCGGATTGATCCACCACCGTGAACGCCCCGCCGATCAGGAAGACCAGGAAGATGATCTCACCGGCGTGGATCATTCCCCGGGGCATAGCCACCAGGGCCTCGAAGGGACCCACAGGGGCCGGATCGACGGAGTGGAAGGTGCCGCTCACCACAACGGTCCTTCCGGTGGTCTCATCCATCGTCCGGTCGTAGCTACCGGCAGGAAGCACCCAGGATGCGGCGGCGGCGAGGAACACGGCTCCGGAAAGGAGGACCAGGGGATGTGGAAACCGAACCCGTGAAAGGATGGAGGGCATGGGGGCTCCCAAAGTTGGTTCAGGGGAAAGCGAGACCTGGGAAGGTAAGGTATCGGGCGCTGCCAAACGAAGGACCCCGGGGCCCACCGAGAAGGCGGGCCCCAGGGCCAGGGTCAAATATTGGTCTTACCCGACGGGTCCGAAAGCGGTTAGAAGAGCTTCCCGAGAATGTCCTTGCCGGCGTCGGCAATGTCATCGGCACCGATGCCGTCACCATCCTGATCGAGGAAGGCCCCCAGGATCGATAGACCGGAGGGTGCGGCTTTCCTGGCCTCCTGGCCTTCCTTCGAGAGGAGGCCGGCCAACCCGGCAACATCCAACCCACTTTCCCGCTTCTGGCGACCGAGAGCACCCATGATGAGAGGGGCCAGCTTGGGGAGGAGGGAGGACACGGCGGAAGGGCTCAAGTTGGTCTCCCGCGCCACCTCGGCTTCCACGGCGCCTCGCTGTGCACCCAGGACGTGCTTGAGGATTCCGTCGCCCTCTTTGGTTTCCCCGCGCCCCAGGAATCCGGCGATATCGTCGAGGATGCTCCCGTCGTGATCCCGATCAAGGGCGTTGGAAAGAGCGGAAGCTCCTTCCTTCTTCATGGCGTTTCCAGCCAGGGCCGCCAGGAGGGTGGGTAGGGCAGCGCCGACAGCCTTCTCCGTTTCGGCCTTCCCGAGCCCCAGCTGTTGGCTCATCTGGGAGGTTGCCTCGCCGGCCATCTGGTTCTTCAGCAAGTCCAGCAGTGACATGGTTCTGTTCCTCTCTTCTTCGGAGTTCGGTCCTGGCGTTAGAAGTTCGCCACGATGGCAACGGTGAAAGCGGTATCAATCTCCCCCAGAGGGGTGAGAACTTCTCCGTCCCCCAGGGGAACGGCCACCAGGGAGGGGGTCTTGTCGTAGAGAAGCTGGAAGCTGGTTTTCAGGGCAAGACGTTCGGACATGGCTACGGCCACCGAGTTGGTCCAATCGGCCCTGAGGTCCGAGGTCTCGTTCAGGTTCTGGTCCGCCACCAGTACGCTGGTGAAATCGGTGTTCCCGGTGAGCTTCCGGAAATAGTCGTAGGAACCACGGAGGCCCATGAAGGAGTCCTCCACATCGGGGTTCTCCACAACATCGTCCTGGATGGTATAGGTGAGGCCGAGGTCGGTCTTGAGCTTCCGCGTGTCTTCGGCAAACCAGGTTCGGCCGGCCCCGGTAACGAAGGCATACCGGTTATCCACGCCGGCAAAGGTGTTTCGGTCCCAACCGGCCCCGGCGAATACGAAGGAAGCCTCCGAGAGGTTCCGGTCCAATCGACTCCGGAGGAAATAGTTCTCCGCCGTGGTCTCCGTATCGGTGGTTTCGGAGATGCTGAAGTTGTCGGGGGTTCCGGTGGCGGTCCGGACCGTCCTGCCCGTATTGGTGCGGATCCCACCGGCACTGAGTTGAAAGGCGGCGTTGGACCAGAGGTAGTCAGCGGTGTTTTTGAATCCGAAGGTGCTGGAGGTGGCGTTCCCACCGGTGAGAACGAAGGTCAGCTCCGCAACGTCTTTCCAGCCTGTCTCTGCTTCCTGAGCCCTGGCCGAGCCGAAGCTCGAAAACAGGAGAAGAGGCACCGAGAGGAGTAGAAGAGCTGAGGCTCCCCAATTTGCTTTCATTCAATCGCTCCTTGAATGTCTGTGAAGATCGCCTAGTACACCCGCCCATGTGGGAGGTGCCGGTTGATTTCCGTGAGGAACATTGTCGATCTGGAACCATAGAGTGGATGGGGGTCCAAAAAGTCACATCGATAGAGGCGTGACTTCCCCGGGCCGGTGAAGTCTATTAGGCTGACAGCCACGTTTCGATTTTCGACCAAAACCGCAACGGAAGCGCCCAAGAGGAGGAGTTATGGGCACCAAGCCCGGGGACCTTTACCTAGGCCGAATGCTCGATCCGGAGAGCTTCGACGCCACCGAGGCCCAGTTCGACCTTCCGAGCCATCGTTTGACCACACACGGCGTCATTGTCGGGATGACCGGGTCAGGAAAGACGGGGCTGGGAATCGTTCTCCTGGAGGAGATCCTTTCCGCCGGGATTCCTGCACTGATCCTGGACCCGAAAGGAGACATGGGGAACCTCATGTTGAACTTCCCGTCCTTCGATCCGGGGGAGTTTCAGCCGTGGGTGGATTCGGGAGAAGCACGGAGGAAGGGGATCTCAGAAGGCCAGCTAGCCACTGATACTGCCGAGCTCTGGAAGAAGGGGCTGGCCGGATCGGGAATCGATTCGGCCCGGATGGCCCGGCTGAAAGAGTCGGTGGACATACGGGTCCTGACCCCAGGGTCTTCGGCGGGGATCCCGATGAATGTGATCGGCGACCTTTCCTCGCCCGTGGTGAACTGGGAGACCGATGGAGAGACAATCCGGGACGAGATCGAGGGTTTGATCTCCGGCCTTCTGATCATGGCTGAAATCGACCCGGACCCCCTCACCAGTCCCGAGCACATCCTCCTCTCGAACCTGGTAGAGCACGCTTGGCGAGACGGCCGGTCCTTGGACCTGCCGACACTCATCAGCCAGATCCAGCAGCCACCATTTCGCAAACTGGGCGTTTTCGACCTGGATACCTTCTTTACACCGAAGGACCGTCTGAAGCTTGCCATGCGTCTGAACGGCCTCATGGCGTCGCCTTCCTTTGCCGAGTGGATCAAGGGCGAACCGCTGGACATGGACGCTCTCCTCAAAGCGCCGGATGGCCGACCCCGTGCCAGCATCGTTTACCTGAGCCATCTGTCCGAGACGGAGCGGGTGTTCGTGGTCACCCTCCTCCTGAGCAAGATGGTCACCTGGATGCGGCGCCAGGCAGGAACCTCTGCGCTTCGAGCTCTGGTCTACGCCGACGAGGTCATGGGCTTCGCCCCACCGACGGCCGAGCCGCCCTCCAAACGGCCGATCCTGACTCTGTTCAAGCAGGCCCGGGCACATGGTGTCGGAATGGTCTTGGCCACCCAGAACCCGGTGGACCTGGATTACAAGCTCATGTCCAATGCCGGCACCTGGATGGTGGGCAGGCTGCAGACCGAGCGGGACAAAGCCCGGATCATCGAAGCGATCCGTTCGGCCTCAGGGGATGTCGATGTTGGGGCGTGGGACGCCAGAATCAGCGCCCTTGGAAAACGCCAGTTCGTTCTCAAGAGTGCCCGCTCGGCACAGCCCGACCTGTTCACCACGCGGTGGGCCATGTCCTACCTCCGAGGCCCCCTGACCCGGTCCGAGTTGATCCGACTCAAAGGCGAAGCATCACCCAGTGTCGACGACTCGGGTGGGAGGGTTACACCCGGATCCGCGAGGGCACCATCCGGAGCCGATCCGGAGGTTGGATCGGAACCCCAACCGGCCCCGGCGGCCTCAGCCCCATCCGCCTCTCCAGGGAGGAGCACCCCTCCGACCCTGGCCGACGACGAGAGCCCCCTTCCGCCACAGGTCGCGTCGGGGATTCCAGTTCGTTACCTGGATTCAGGGGCCCCGTGGGGTCGGGACCTGGGAACAACCCCCGGCGGGAGGAGGTTACAGGCAGGCTTGGCGGCTCGCGTGAGTCTCCTGTTCGACGACCAAAAGGGAGACCTGGAACACCGGGAAGAGTGGGAGGCCGTGTTCTTCCCCCTGGGGAAAACCCTCGAGGCCGAGACAGCCCGAATCGTCGACCATGACCGACGAGACTTTCGGGAGGAAGCGCCGGAGGGTGTGGCATACGTTCTACCTCCGGCCAAACTGGATAAGACCACCTTCTTCAAAGCGGCCGAGAAGGAGATCGAAGACCATCTTCATCGAAACCGGTCTCTCACCCTGTTCAGAAACTCCACCCTGAAGCTCTACTCACGTGTCGGAGAAACCGAGGAAGCCTTCCGAAGCCGCTGTCTGGAAGTGGCGGAGGATCGGGCCGACGAGGAGTCGGAGAAACTCCGAG
>CBDUAX010000180.1:0-8457 GCA_965365235.1 uncultured bacterium | reverse complement strand
GTCACGGATCGTAACACCGTATCGGCCAAGACCATCGTCACGCTGAAGCGATAGCGGTTTTTGTCGCCGACCCGCTCCGTCTCGAGTTCGCCCGCCTCGACAGCGAAGGAGGCAACCACCGTCGTGCGGCCGCCCTCCCCCCGAAATGTGAAAAGGTCGTAGAAGAAGGGAAGCGGTCGTGGAGGACGATGATCGACGCGAGTGCTGGGCAGCGCGACCGGCATATCGGAAGGGCCGGCGGTCTGCGAAGCAGCATCAGAGCCGAAGCCGCCAACCACGATGGCCGTGAACATCCACGGGAAAGAAAACGTTTTGGCACTCATGAAGTTCGTCGCAGAACGACCGTGCTCCTGTAAGCAGTGTGGGGTGAGAACCATCTACCTTGTTATTCCCCTCAGTGACGCCTCCAGTTCCGGGCGCTGCGCTTCCAAGGCCCGAAGACCGCCAGGCCAAGACGCAACGCGAGGCCCTGCCCGGTGTATCGAAGCAGAGGCTCGAGACGCAACCCGCCGCCGCAGATGGTGGCGCCGGGGGAAGAACTCGGCGACCGAGGTAACGACCCCTTGAGGAGGCCTGAATTGCCCAGACAACCCGTGAACGCAGCCGCTCTCTTCGGTCTGCTCCTGTTGGCGCCGACTCCGATCTTGGCGCAGGAGAATCCGGCCTCGTCCTTGGATCCGGCCGAGCTGCTCCAGGAAGCCCGGGATCGCCAGGAAGAGTTCGAGCGATACCGGGCGAGTCGCATACCGGTCTCGCGGGACCAGTCTCGGGCGAGCTGCGACGAGCGGATCGGGCGCATATGCATCTGGTTCGGTGGCGAGGGCGAAACCGGCTACCCGCAGGAGAGGCCCGAGGTCGGTGAAGCCCGCGTCGAGCTGATCTCATTCCTGACCGAGACGGCAGGGCGGGTGCCAGACCGCTGGGTGACGGGACAGTTGGTTTTCTATCTGATCGAGAATCGCGATGTGGCCGGAGCCAGGCGCGTAGCGACTGAATGTGGAATTCCCGAGGTCTGGTGGTGCGCTGCATTGGAAGGGTACATCCTGCATCTGACGGCCGACTATTTGGCCTCGGAGACGGCCTTCCGTGAGGCGCTTGCTTCGATGCCGCCCCACGAGCGCGAGCGTTGGACATCCCCGCGATTCGTGCTGACAGCGGAGGGACTGGAGCTTTTCGAGGGCCTGGAGCCGGCGGAGCGCGAGCGCCGTTGGGAGTTGCTCTGGCGCCTCTCGGATCCACTCTTCCTGATGGAGGGCAACGATCGGCTGACTGATCACTTTGCCCGTTTGGTCGAGGCGGTGAACTGGCAGGACGCGGCGAATCCCATGGGGCTGCCCTGGGACGAGGACATGGAGGCGACGCTGATCCGATACGGGCGCAACATCGGTTACAGTCGAACCTTCGATCCTGTCGCGACCTTCCAGACCCGGGGTGACACCCGGCGGGTGCTGGGACATCACCATCCGAAGAGTCGAGGCTACCTCTTCCCGGAGATGTTCCTCGAATCCCCTTCCGACGTTCCGCCGGAGAGCTGGATCACTGCGCCGCGCGAGGCGCGCACCTGGTTCGCACCGCGATACTCGCCGGAGATGCGTGCGCTGGAGACGCAAGTCGGGCGATTCCGGCGGGGGGAAATGATGTTCGTGGTTGGCGCTTACCGGCCCGTCCCGCCAGAGGCGGAACAGGTAGAGGTAGGATTTCCGGGAGCGGACACGGAACGGAGCCAGTGGTTCGGGATCGAGGGACAACCCAACGCGGCGCTCTTCCTGATGCCGGAGGACGGATCGGAGCCGTTGTTCGTCCGAGGCACCGATCCAGAGGGCGTCCTGACGATCACCTCGCCGCCGGGCCGGTACGTGAGCGGACTGGAGGTGGTGGACCTGGCCGGCAGGCAGGCATGGCGCGCACGTCAGGGTGTGGCGCAATTCCCCCTGGGGCCCGGCCTCCTCGACGTGTCGGACCTTCTGATCCTGAAGGAAGGCACGCCTCTGCCGGAGAGCCTCGATGAAGCGATCCCGCACGTCCGGCCAGGCGTGCGCATCCGGAGGGGAGAGCGATTCCCTGTCGTCTGGGAAGCGTATGGGCTGCAGGTCAATGAACCGGTGAGGGTAACCCTCGGGTTCACCCGCGGGCGACCGGGCTTCCTTACACGGGTCGGTGAGTTCCTCGGCGTGCTCGAGCCGGACCGCCCGGTGGAGGTGATCTTCGAGGATCGGGGCCCGGACTCGGTGCAGACAGCCTTCCGGTCCATCGAGTTTCAGCTCCCGGAGCTCGATCCCGGAGAATACACGCTCCACCTCAGGCTTGAACTGGCCGGAATGCTTCCGGTCATCACGAGCCGACCCATCATCGTAGAGTGAGCGGTTGGAGTGCCCGGGGGCAATTTGCCCCGTGCAATTCTGCGCCTATGGAATCCTTCACGACACTCCTGTCAGGCGAAGAGACCCTCTACGCTGAGATACCTCTCTCCGCTATCGCACAGAATCACCACGATCACCTTTCCGGCGTTGGCCGGATCCCGGGACAGTTTGAGAGCGGCAGACACGCCGGCCCCGGAAGAGATCCCCAGGAGGATCCCCTCTTTCTCGGCCAGCTCCCGGCAGGTCAGAAACGCCTCCTCCTCCGATACCAAGGAGATCTCGTCGATGAGGTCCCGGCCCTCCTTCACGATTCCCGGCAAAAAACCCGGGGCCGTTCCCATCATCCTGTGGGGGGCGAAGCGTCCTTCGGAGACAAAGGGGGCTTCCGCCGGTTCCACGCCCACGACCCGCACCGCGGGGTTTTTCGACTTGAGGCTTCGTGCCACTCCGGTGAGGGTTCCACCGGTTCCCAGGGGGGCCACGAACACATCGACTCCCCCGTCGGTGTCCTCCCAGATCTCCGGGCCTGTGGTCTCGAGGTGGGCCCTGGGGTTGTCCAGGTTATCGTGCTGCCCCACGTAGAAGGAACCGGGAGTGGAGGCATGGATCTCCATGGCCTTGGCCTTGGCGGCTCTGGTTCCTTCCTCCTTCGGCGTGAGGATCACTTCGGCTCCCAGGGCCTGGAGGACACGCCGCCGTTCGAGGCTCTGGATCTCCGACATGCACAGCACCACCCGGTATCCGCGCATCCTCCCGATGTAGGCCAGGGCCATCCCGGTATTGCCTGAGGTGGCCTCAACCAGGGTCGCGCCGGGCCCGATGTCACCCCGCTTCTCTGCCTCGAGAATCATGTAGAGGGCTGGACGGTCCTTGATGGCCACCGGGTTCAAGAACTCACACTTCCCCAGGAGTTGGGCCGAACCGCCCGAGTTGATCCGATCGAGAGCCAGAAGGGGGGTTTTGCCGATGAGGTCGACGACCGAGGAGGCATAGTTCATTTCGATGTCCTCAAGGTGATCCATCCCGCCAATCCCAGTCCACCGATCATGGTGGCCGCACCAACGCCAAGACCGGGTTGGGTAAGGACGATGGTGGCGAAGACAAGGAAGTAGAGGAGGACGGTGACCGCAGGAAGCCAGGGATAGAAGGGGACGAGAAGCGGGCGGTGGAGGTCAGGCTGCCTGCGCCTGAGAAGGAAGATCCCCGCCAGGACCGCAAGATCCACGGCAAAGGCCACCGCCATCATGAACCTCATCAGGAACTCAAAGGCCCCAGTTACGGCGAGGCCCAGGAGGATCAGGGTGATGAAGACCAATGCAGGTTGGGGGGTCCCTCTGGGGCTCACCCGAGTGAAGCCGGAGGGCGCCATTCCCTCTCGGGCCAGACCCAACACGACCCGGGGCATGCCCAGGAACTGGACGTTCAGAGAGCTGAGAAGGATCACCAGGCTGGCCACGGTGACGAAGGTCCCGGCGGCACCACCGAAGGTGGCGTGAAGCGCATCGGCGGCGACAAGGGGGGACCCGGCCATCTGCTCCGGAGTCAGGGCACTCAGGAAGGCCAGGTTGATGAGGAGGTACAGGACCGCCACGGCTACGGCTCCACCCACCAGGATCCTGGGCAGACTCCGGCCCGGATCCATGGTTTCCTCGGCCAGTTTGGCCGGTTCCTCCCACCCGTAGTAGGTAAAAGCGATGGCCTGGTAGGCAAGGGCCAGTCCCAGCAAGCCCCTGAACTCTGAAGAGACCTCCATCGACGTGAGAAAACCGCTTCCGTCTCCGCCCAATACCCCTGCCGCTCCAATGGCCAGGATGAAGAGGACCTTGGCGAAGGTGGAGATGTTCTGGAAGTTCCTTCCCGCCCTCAGTCCCCCCGTGTGGAGGAGGAAGAAGGCCAATACAATCGTGCCTGCCAGAATCGGAACGGATCCCCGGCCCAGAAGGAGGACCAGGTACTCAGCAATGACCACGGCCTTGGCAGCCCCCGAAAAGCCCCGGGTAACCAGAAGCTCCGACCATCCCACGACGAACCCTACATGAGGTCCGTAGGCCTCCCGGGCATACACGTACTTTCCGCCAGCCTGGGGGAGGGCGGCAGCCATTTCTGCCAGGACCAGGGTACTCAGGACCACCACCACGCCTCCGAAGGCCCACACACCCAGCATGGCAAGGGGACTGCCGAGATAGCCGGCGATGAGCCCCGGTGTCCGGAGAATCCCGACTCCGATGATGATGCCCACCGTCACCGCGAGACCGTCCCTGACCCGGAGGATCTTCAGGAGACCGTCGGGTTTTGTGTTCATGGGAAGGCCTCTGAGGAAATCGGATGCGGGGGTCTGCCGGCCAGCAATGTGGTGGTCGCGGCACGAGCGGAACAGATGGGAGGTTCCGCATGGGGTGCGCGGTTTTTTTCCGGGGCCGGTTCTCCGGGTGTGGAACTGGAGGCGGGTATTCTCCTATAATGCCCCGGGTGTCGCCCCGGCAGTCTCTGCGCCCTCGCCCCGCACTCTTCCCGATCCCAGGAGCCCCGATTCCATGAGGTTTCGTCCTTTCGGAAACCACCTTTGCATCCTCCTGGTGGGGCTGGTGGCCTGTGTGTCAGTTCCAGTGTGTCCGGCGGTGGGGCAGGAGACCCCCGTCCTGGAGAAGATCGATCCTCCTCTCCTGGAAACATTGGAGTCCGGCGGGTCGGCCCGGGTCATCCTTCTCGGGCGTACCCAACTCTTCGATCCTGTTGGGGGCCTCGAGGCCTTTCAGCAGGAGCACGCCGGGGAGGATCGGCTGGCGCTCCGCCATGATGTGGTGGCGACTCTGAAACGCCAGGCCCGGACCGAGCAGGCGAAGATCCTCCGGGCTCTGGGTCGATCCGATGCGGACCAGTCTCTCTGGATCATGAATGCCCTGTCTCTCGAGCTCGGCGCTGGGGAGATCCGTGCCGCGAGCCGGCTGGATGAAGTGCTGTTCATCTACGCCGGCGGGGAGTTGCTCTCCCCAAGGCCCCAGGGGCCGAAAGACCCGATTCTGGTGATTCCGCAGGAGGAGCCCCCTGTCTTTTCGGTAGAAGGAAGACGGATCGCATGGAACGTCCAGCATCTCAACGCGCCTCGAGCGTGGTCTGAGCTGGGCAGCCTCGGGCAGGGGGCGGTGGTGGCCGTCCTGGACAATGGCGCGAACTACGCCCACACGGACCTGCGGGCCAACCTGTGGAGAAACCAGGGGGAGATTCCGAACAACGGGGTGGACGACGACGGGAACGGGTGGGTGGACGACCTCTACGGCTACGACTTCGGATCCATGAGCGCCAACGTCCGGGACACGAGCACGGCCAGGGGCCGGCAGCACGGCACCATGACCTCCGGAATGGTGGTAGGCGACGGTAGCGGAGGCACCATCACCGGTGTGGCGCCCCGTGCCCGGTTGATGCTTTTGAAGATCACGGGTGGGAATGTGGATGCCGCGGGCAACCGACCCATCGGTGCCGCCATCGCCTACCAGTATGCTCTGGAAGAAGGCGCGGACATCCTCAGTATGAGCTTCAGTCTGGCCGGCCTGGGGAACCTCCGGGGTTTCTGGCGGATGATGAGCGACCATGCAACCGCGGCCGGTCTCTTCCTGGTGGGGGGTGCCGGCAACTTCCGCACGTCGCAGCCCATCCCGGTGCAACACCAATCGCCGAAGGACGTGCCCAGCGTGATGTCGGTAGGAGGAATCGATACCCTCGGTGTCCTCCGCCCCTTCAGCAGCATGGGACCTGCCGAGTGGAGCACCGTGGCCCTCTATGGTGACTACCCACTTCCCGATGGCATCATGAAGCCCGATGTGGTGGCCTTTCCCGGTGAGGGTTTCCCCGTGTTGGGCATCGGGGACACGGGGTACATCGATACCGACTCCGTCCGTATTCGTGGTAACTCCTTCTCCGGCCCACAGGTGGCCGGGATCGCGGCAATGATCCTCTCAGAGTTTCCCGAAATGAGTGTATGGCGTGTGAGGGAGATCATCGAAACAACGGCCCGGGATCTTGGTGAGGCGGGAAAAGACAACATGTTCGGATACGGCCTCGTGGACGCCTATGCGGCCGTTCTTGAAGCCCGGAAAGGGGGCGGCGGAGAACGATGATTCACAGGGCATGCTCTGTCTCAGGGACAAAGCCGAGGGGTTCTGGCTCGACGTTGGGTTTTCGGCGATCCGCGGTTTGGATCCTTGGGCTCCTCTTCGGGACGTTACTGGTCTCTTGTGGAAGAGCGGAGCGCGAGCGGGCGGCTGCCGTGGAGGCTGCTCGGGTGGAGACCCGGGCGGAGATCGAAGCTCTCCTCTCGGAACGGATCGCCGCCGCCGATCGGCTCTCCCGGTCGGCCGACCGGATCCTGAGCCCGCTCCCGGTCATGACGCCAGGCGAGGAAGCCGAGCTCCGGCGCTTCCTCAACGCCTCCCATCTAGCCAGGGCCCGGCAGCTAGGAGTGCGGGCCGCTGACGAGAATGCGCTGGATTCCCTCATCGCGGCCGGCCGTCTGATTCAACTGGAAGACAGCACCCGGTACTGGATCGTGCGGCCAGGCGACTCACCCGCCCACGTGGTTCCGGACCTGCATTCCCTTCTCGAAGTGCTGGGAACGCGATTCCAGGAGCGGCTTGGCGAAATCGGTTTGCCGCCCTACCGCATGGAGATCACGAGTGCCCTTCGCACCGCCGAACGACAAGCGCGCCTGCGCCGGAACAACGCCAACGCCGCTACCGGTGTGAGCTCCCACGAGTTCGGGACCACCGTCGACCTCTCCTACGCGGCGTTCGCGCCGCCGGCGGAGGTGCCTCGGGAGATTATTGAAGGGGTAGCCGAAGGCCTCCGGCCCCACATCCGACGGATCGTTGACCTGGCCTTTGAATCGGTGTCCGCCCGGAAGTCACGGGAGCTGGGCCGGATCTTCAGCCAGGTCCTGGCGGAGGCGCAGGACGAAGGGATCGCCCTGGTGATCTACGAGCGGCAGCAAACGGTGTATCACCTGACGGTGGGGAGGGCGATGTAGCGGGGGGAGGGGGTGCGGCTTTCCCTCCCGATTAGTTCGACCAACTCCTCCTTGCAGGGGGCCATGGCCCAGCCCCCCCCCCGAGAAGCCCGTCAACTGCAATCGGGACCGAGGTCCGCGGCGCTTCGTATAGCCAGGGGTAGGCGGACGCGGGCTGGAGGGGGGGGGCGGTCAGGCAGAGTAGGAGAGGACCTGTCATCGACGGAGTACAACGCAACAGGCCGGTGCCGATGGCCTCCGCCCAAAGATCTGCCGGAGCCAAATACTGCTCTGAGGATCTCCCTTGGAAGAAGCTCCTTTTGAACCCCCAACCCCTCCGGCTATGGCTTCGGTTCCCGAGGTGGGTCTGCCGGAGGGCTACCCGGGGCGGAACCAAACACCGACGCCCATCAGAAGGAACTTGACAGGGCGCCACACCTGGCCGGAGCATAGAACACCATGCTTGACCGCCTCCTGATCGCCACCATCCTCCTGGCTGCCCTCCCGGCAAGCAGTTGGGCACAGGCCCCGGCCGAGCTCCTCCGGGAGCTCGGATGTGGGGCCTGCCACCAGGGGGTAGCCTTCTCAAACGCTATCCAGGAGTTGGCACCCCCCCTGGGTGCCGAAACCCGGCCTCTTCCTCCTGACTATGTCTTCTTCTTTATCGCGAACCCGGTTCAGGTTCGACTGGAGATTGCTCCGGCCAGGATGCCGACCTTCCCTCTGGGGGAGGAAGAACGTTTGGCCCTTTCCCTGTTTCTCTCCCAGGAGGGAACCGAAGCCAACCAGGGTCCGGCCATCCGGGAGGCCAGAGATCGCCACCCGAACGCTTCCAGGGAAATGGGTAGAGCACTTTTCGAATCCCTGAACTGTGGGGGATGCCACCCAAACCCAGTCCTCGGAGGGAACCGGCACGCTCCGGATCTCGCCGGTGCCAGCGGTCGTGTCAGGGGAGAGTGGTTGGAGCCGTACATGAGGAATCCGGTCCCCATTCGTCCGACGGGATTCCCACCCGGCTCTGGCAGCCGGATGCCGGATTTTCGACTCTCGGAAGGGGAGTTGGCAGCGGTTGTCTCCTTTCTCCAAGAGACCTCCGCC
>CBDUAX010000179.1:0-8468 GCA_965365235.1 uncultured bacterium | reverse complement strand
GGGACGAACCGCCTCAGAGACCGGGACCCGGATCGATCACATCATCTGGGCGGTGCCTGATCTGCTGGCCGGGGTGGAGGCGTTTCGGTCACTGAGTGGGGTGGCCGCGGCCATGGGCGGGGTCCACCCGGGCCGAGGGACTCGCAACTACCTGGCTTCGGCGGGCTCCAACACGTACCTGGAGATCATCGCCCCGGATCCGGGGCAGATGCCCTTCGATCCGGAGACCAAACCGGTTCAGGCGTTCGCAGACGAGATCTCTCGGATGAAGGACCCAGAGGTGGATATGTTCGTCTTTTCGGCGCCGGATCTCGATGCGGTGGCCGATGCGGCCCGGGCGCTGGGGCTGGAGGTGATCGGTCCCTCTCCGGGGGAACGGAGGACTCCTGAGGGGGACCTCGTCCGCTGGAGTCACGTGGACTTCCTGGGGCATGACTTCGGCCAGTTTATCCCCTTCGCCATCAACTGGCTGGACTCGACCCATCCCTCGGAGACCTCGCCCCAGGGCGTGGTGCTCGAAGGCGTCGTGGTGGAGCATCCTCGTGCAGAGGAGCTGTCCCGGATCTACCAGGGGCTTGGCATTCCGGCTCAGGTGGTCCAGGCAGAAGAGGCCCGGATCCGGGTAAGGCTGAGGGGAAGACACGGGATCTTCGAGCTTTCCAGCGGGACCAGCCTTTCAAATTACTACGCGGCTCGATCAACGAAGAACATCAAATAGGGGGAACGCCGCTGGAGGGACAGGCGCAGGACTCGCCCGGGCCCAGCTTTGGTTCGGGTCCAATGGCAGGCGCCTGCCTCTTGCTCACCTCCTGAGGGTTGCCTTGAGTCTGAGGGGGTTCGAGATCAGTTCCAGTGCGTCTCGAATATCCCGTGTCACGACATCCGCTACAGCCAACAGGGCCCCTGCTGCCCCCTCGGGGCCCAGGACCACCATCCCGAGTCCAGCCAGACCCAGCATGGGTACGTCGTTCCTCCCGTTCCCGATGGCGATCACCCCTTTAGGCCCCATCCTGGAGAGCACCTGGGCTTTGTGATCCCCGTCCCGGATGATCTGGACCTCTACCGGGAGGTGCCGAAGGGCCTTACGGGCCTTCCCGAAGGTATCTGCGGTGAGGACTACGATGTCCAGGTCCCGGGCCAGGGCCACCAGGCGCTCCTCCACCCCGGGCAGCAGCTCTCCGTCCAATGAAAGGGTCCCGGTGAAGTCCAGGACCAGGTGGGTGAAGGGTGTTGGTCCATCCGGGAGCGTCAGCGTGACAGGAGTCATCTGTTGGGTCCCAGGTCGAACCGCTCTCCCCGCCACAGGTTCAGATTGCGGATCCAGAGCTCGGTATCCACGGCAGCTCCGTAGAGATCGATCCGCCATGGGAGGTGAGCATCGAGGTCCAGCCCCTCCCTGGGAGTATGGACCAACCTTCGATCCAGGAAGACGGATGTGGTTCCGTCGGCTCGGACCTGGAGCGCGAGGTGGACCCAACCTTCAGAGGGGAGTGGGGGTGACACGGAAACTTCCCGCCAGTCGGCGAAAGTCCCGGACCGGACCGCGGCGAGATCCGCGCGGAACTTCAGCTGCTCCTGGCTCGGATAAGCGAAACAAAAGGAGTTGAGGGATTGGTGGGGAATCTCCCAGAAGGTTGTCATGTCCCCCACTTCTTCCTCCAAGCAAACCACCAACCGCTCCCGGTCGTTCCGCCGAAGAGGAAGGTGGAATTCCAACTCCAGCGTTACGCCCTGTTGGAGAGAATACCCGGTGTTGGAAAGAAGACCATCCTTATACTGTCCGTCCCCGGTCAAGGCCAAAACGGTTTCCCCGTCCACCTCCGCCGTTTCCCTCGACTGTGAACCGTAGGGAGTCCAATCCGGGAGGTCGGGATCGGAGAACGACAGCCGGAAGAGGAGATTGTCGGTAACCCGATCCGTCTCTGAAACTCGTATCTGGATACTGTCCCGGAGCCAGTTCTGGTATCTGGCTGTGACCCAGGCTTCCCCCGTTCGATTCGCAGTGACCACTCCCTGAGGGGAGACGGAAACCACCCCTGGGTCTGAGCTGATCCAGAGGGGATGAATGGGCGCCCGTCGGCCGTCGGCCCAGACTCCTGTCGCCGATAAGGTGTCAGAAAGACCCCACGGGAGAAGATCGATAGGGTCCAGGATCCGGATCTCTCGCATTCGAGATTCCACTCGATCCGGGATCCAGAAGAGCCTCCCTCGCTCTCGCATTGGGGCCGTCGGAAGAAGCTCTACCCGACCGTTGGAGAAATCGAAGGCCCGAAGGGTCCAACCTTCGCCGTCGGATACCATGGCTGCGGCCCCCAGAGCCGGTCCGAGGCAGACGGGGGGAGCGATGGAGAAGAATTCCTGGCCGAATTCCACCCTGGCGCCAGTGAAGGTGTCAAAAAGCACGCCCCTGGGCCCCTGGAGCCCTTCAGTGCGAAGGACAAGATGGCGATTATCCCGACACCAGGTCCCTTCGGTCAGGGACCGGTACTCGGGAAGGGGGAATCGGTCCAGGACCTCCCCCAGAGGGGACAGGATGGCCAGAGTGTCGACATCCGCTCTCAGCCCTGCTGCGATGCGGTGGCCATCGGGAGACCATTGGGCAAAACGAATTCGCTCCTGAGCCCGGTAGAGGAAGCGTCGATCCAATCCTCTTGGGCCTACGACAAACAACTCATGGTCGTAGGCATCCGTGCCCGGAAAATCGGATGCCACCAGGGCCTCCTCCTCCCCAGGGAAGAAGTCATGGAACATGGCGTCCCCAACGGAGCGGTGGAGGACTCGATTGAATCCACCCCCGAGAAACTCCACTGCCATCGGGGGGAACGAATCGGGCATCAGGTCCCCGAACCACCTCAAGCGCCCGGCCGAGGACCTATATACGCCTTTGAGTGAATGCCAATCGTCGGTCAGGTCGAGAGGGGGAGGGTGGGTGCCCAAGCTCCAAGTTCCGTCCTCAACCGGCGGTGGTAGAACCGAAAAGGATGAGTCACCTCTGACAAGGAGCAGTCGCCCTGCCCCGAGGGGTGGAGGGGAGTTCCCCTCTCCCCGGCCCGCTAGATTGGGGGTCACGGCGCCGTCCCCGTAAACACCAGGACCGCCGAGGCCAGAAGACTGGTGACCCCCACCGCCACCCAGCCCGGCCGTTCCGCTGCCCAGGAGGTGAGCCGCCGACGGGAGTCGGGCTCGAAGAAGAACCCCGCGGCTTCCCTGAGTTGATCATGTTCGAAGTCCAGGTCGTGGGGGCCCACCCAGGTCAAGACTTCCCGGTCCACCAGCTCTGATACCGCCCGGGTGAATACCGCTTCATCCACCCCGGCCTTTCGGCGAAGCATCCTGGAGGGCACGCTACGGCGTTCGGTGGCCAGCGCTCCGGCGACCTGGGCCGCGGTTGGGGACAGCCGTTGCAGCCGGCCCTCGATGAGTTCCTGCACCGATTCGGGCAGGTCCAACTCCTCAGGGACCTCCTCCGCATCCAGGATCCACGCATCTCCCTCCCTTCGGTACACCCCCTCCTCTCCGAGCTTTCTGAAGAGCTCTCCGACAAATAGCGGGTTTCCTCCGGTGACCCGATGGATCCGCTCAACCAGACGGTCTGCCTGGTCAGGATCGCTGATGGCCGCCAGGAGACCGATCAGCTCGCCCAGCTCCTCTTTGGCTAGGGGTCCAAGGAGGAAGCTCGGAGCCCCCAACTCCTTCATCAGGATCTCTGCGCGCTCTTGCAGGAGACGTCGTTCTCCGGTGCGCTCGGCCAGGAGGAAGAAGCAAGGAAGGCCCCGGGCCTGCCGCATCACCCTGGAGAGGAGGGAGCGGCTCTCCTTGTCTGCCCACTGCCAGTCATCGATGAACAAGGCTACGGGCCCCTCGAACCCAACCGCTCCCACCAGGTCTGCCACCGCATCGGAAAGAGCAGCCGGCTGGACCTCACCGCTCTCTCCGTTTCCGTTCCCGATGCCTCCCCCGTTCCCCGAGGTTCTCAGGCTGGGAAGGACGGTTCGAAGGACGGCGTCGGATCCGGGACTGATGCCCTTCGCCCCTGGGAGGAGAAGAAGTTGGCGGATCAGGTCGGTGACGGTACCCCAGGGAATCCGGTGTTCACCCCGGTATCCCTTCGCTCGAACAGCACGGGCCCCGGTGGCCTCGATCCCGGTAAGGAAGGCGTGCGCCAGTCGGGTCTTTCCGATTCCAGTGGGGCCCAGGATGCATGCGGACCCTGGTTGTCCCGCCATGGCTCGCCGCCAGAGGCTCCGAAGGCCACTCAACTCATCGGCTCGTCCCACCAACTCCAGGCTCTCGCCCACCCTTTCCTGGGCGCCGGGGTCGGTCCGGGCCTGCTGCTCCCGTAGGGTGGCTTCCAGCTCGCCGATGGCCTCGGCGGCCCCATCGACTCCCTCCAGCTCCCTCCTGGCCTCCTCCAGGGCCTGCCGGGCGGCCGGGACTCGCCCCAAGCGGAGGAGACACTCGATGTGAAGGACCCGGCCTTCGAGGGAAAAGGGGTTCAGGCGGAGGAGCACCTCCAGGTATCCAAGGCATTCCTCCTCTCGGCCGCCGACCTTCAAGTCTTCGCATCGGCTGAGCAACGATTTGAAGAGACTGAGCCGTAGTACCTCACGCTGCTCTTCTCTCCACTGCTCCCAAGCCCGGCATTCCGAAAGGACCAGGCGGCTCAGGAAGGGTCCGCGCCACACCTTGGTGGCGGCCTCCATATCGCCCTCAGACAGGGCCGTCCAGAACTCCTCCAGGTCGGAGGAAACGACCGTCTCCGAGAGGGAGACAGGGTCGTCCCCCTGAATGGACTCCTCTCCGAGTTTCCGGCGAATCAGCCAGATTGCCTGACGGACCGAGTGCCGTGCGCGATCGGGTGAGGAATCAGGCCAGAGGAGTCCAGCGAGTTCATCCCTCCTCACCGGCCGGTATTCGAAGGCCAGGTAGCTCAGGAGAGCCAGGGGCTTTCCGATGGGAAACTCGACATCGGATCCGTCCTCTCGCTGGAGCGAAGGGAGGCCGAGGAGTTTCAGCCGGAAGGACATAACGTTGGCGTCTGCCCGGGTGGAGGTGGCGGGAGAGGCCCGGACCCCCGGGCACACCCTCACCACGCGCTCTTCACGCTACCGACGGTTCTAGCCTAAATGGAGCCCGCCTCGTGGCTCAGGCGGGCTCCTGGGGGGGTTCGGCATAATTGAAGGCGGTTTGTCGGAGGTCAAGGGGTAGAGGAACCCTTCATTCCCGGAGTTTTCGAAGAATATTCCTGAATCGGGCCTGGCTCACGTAGTGATCCGCGAGAACTTCGCCGTTCCGCAGGAGGCAAAATACGCCATAGTAAGACGGCGCTTTTTGTGCAGCCTCGGGTGTCTCCAGAACCGTCACCTTCAACTCCAGGCCCTCCTCTTCCGCCACCTCCTGAAGGTCCGTTGCCGACTTGGGAAGCATGGGGCATTGAGCGGAATAGACCAGGTGGACACCTTCGAACCGGCTGGCGTTCCGGCTGATGTCGTGGAATCGGGGTAGGGTCCCTCCCTGTCGCAAACGGCGAACGGCCAGCTCGAACCGATCCGCCTTTGCGACGACTTCGAACCCGTTCTTCAGGAAGATCCCCTTTCCGACCATCCAGGGGCCGTCGCTGACCAGCGCAGCCACGCCCAGCATCCCGAGCTTCTCTGCCTCGTCCAGGCATGCATGGATCAAGCGACTTCCCAGGCCTCCCACCTTCTGGCCGGCGCCATACACCCAAAGACAGTGGACGAAAAGCCAGCCAGCAGCGTCCACCGGGCGCCAGGCGTACTCTCCCGGCACGTATTCGAGGAAGGCCAGCGGCTTCCCCTTGGGGTCACGGAAGAGGAGAAACCGGAGACCCTCTTCGAATCTCCGAGCCAGCCAATCCACCTTCGGCCCGTGGCCGATATGCCTCGGATTTGTGATGCACCCGATTCCGCACTCGCTCAGGTTTTCAGGGCCCACCTTCTCCAGAACCGCCTCGGCCATCTTCCCTCCTTCCAGGGTCAGTGGACCTCCTGGTCCCACTTCCCAAACCAGCCCAGGATGTGGGCGACCTTTCCGATGAGGTGGCTGGGCCGGGCGGCGATCCCATGTGAAGCCTCGGGGACTCGGACCAGAGCCGCCGGTACACCCCGGATCTTCAGGGCAGCATAGTACTGCTCAGACTCGGAGATGGGTGTGCGCCAATCCTGTTCGCCGGTGATGAGCATGGTCGGAGTGGTGACGTTCCCCACATAGGCCAGAGGAGAGCGCTCCATGTAGTGGCGCTCGTGTTCCCAGGGTGGGCCTGGGAACCAATACTTGTAGAAGAAGGCCGGGCCGTCGGCGTACAGCACGAAGCTGTACCAATTGATGACGGGCTTTTGCACGGCGGCGGCCCTGAACCGGTCGGTATGCCCCACGATCCAGGAGGAGAGGACGCCGCCCCCGCTCCCCCCGGTCACGTACAATCGTCCCTCATCCACGTAGCCCCTTTCCAGGATTGCATCAACACCGGACATGAGGTCGTCAAAGTCATGCCCCGGGTAGGCGTGGTGGATGAGGTTCCCAAATTCCTCTCCGTAGCTGGTGCTCCCCCGCGGGTTGATGTAGAGGACCACGTACCCGGCTGCTGCATAGAGTTGATTTTCTGCGGCGAAGTGAGGGCCGTACGCTGCAAAGGGGCCCCCGTGGATCTCCAGAATCAGGGGATAGCGCTTTGAGGGATCGAAATCTGGTGGCTTTACCACCCACCCCTGCACTCTGCGGCCATCAAAGGACGAGGTGAACCAGATCTCCTCCACCTCACCCAACTGTTTCCCCTGCAGAAGGTCCAGGTTCAACTGAGTCAGGCGTTGAGGGGCGCCCCCAGGGCTGAGAAGGCCCACGTCTGCCGGCCGGTGCGCATCTCCGTCGGTGAAGGCGATGGTGCCCTCCTGAGAGACGGAAAAGGAACCGCTGGTATAGGGACGTCCCAGGGAGAGGCCGCCCACGCCACCGTCCATCAGGGTTTCGGTTCCCCCGGTCAGGGTCACCCGGCCGATCTTCACCTCCCCCTCCTCTTCGAAGGAGACGAAGAGGCTGCGGCCGTCGGAGGCCCACACCGGGTTGCCCATGTCCCGATCCCATCCGTCCGTGAGGACCCTGGCGTTGCCGCCGTCTGCGTCCATCACATACAGCCGGGTGATCTGGTATCCCTGGTAGCGGTCGTCGAAGCCCAGGTAGGCGATCCTTCCTCCGTCCGGCGATACTGCGGGGCTCCCGTCGGGGCCCAGACGATGGGTGAGCTGAGTCACCGAACCGTCTCCGATGGTGACCGAATAGACCTCCGTGTTCAGTGGCTCGAGCTCCGCATCGGGGTTCCGGTTGGCGGAGAAGACAAGCCTTCTGGAATCGGGCATCCAGGCCAGGGGGCCGCCGTGGTTCCATGGACCGGAGGTGAGTTGCCGCGGTACGCCACCCTCCGACGGGACCACAAAAAGGTGAGTACCCCCCTCCTCCAGGTATCCGGCTCCATCGGCCCGATAGTTCATCTGATCGATGATCTTCAACGCAGGGGCCCACTCAGCCCCTTTCGGTTTTCCCGGCATCTCCACCTGAAAGGGCGAATCTGGTTCGGGAACCAACATGGAGAAGGCGATCCAGCGTCCGTCCGGGGACCATGAGAGGTTGGAGGGCGAGTGGGTGAGGCTGGTGAGACGAGCTGTTTGCCCAGTGTCCATCCATCGGACCCAGAGTTGGCTCCCGTCGTCCCCGCCCTCGAGATAAGCCAAGCGCTCCCCATCCGGCGACCAGACGAGCGACCCGGCTCGGCCGCTGGTGGTGAGGGCTCGGTGGCCCGTTCCATCGGCATTCAGGATCCAGAGGTCGGTCCGAGCCCGATCGTGCTGGATGTCGTTGGAAGAACGGACGTAGACGATCTGCCCGCCGCTGGGGGAGATCTGAGGGCCAGCCGCCCACTCCAGGCCGAATACGTCTTTCGGTTGAAGGTGGTCTGGAGCGGCGGGGCCGGAGATGGGGCCGGTCTGGGCTCCGATGGCGCCGCCGGTCGCCAGAACCAGGAACCCCACAGCCAGGGTGATGCGTGACATTGTTGCTCTCCATCTGGATCAGGTTGGGAGGAAGGTAGCGATCTCCCCCAGGGGCTTTTTGGTGATTTCGGGGACTTTGGCTCCCTCGGCCGGATATCCCACCACCAGCAAGAGGAAGGGCCGTTCATTCTCGGGCCGGCCCAGAAGCTCGTTCAGAAATCCCATGGGGCTGGGTGTGTGAGTGAGGGAGACCAATCCTGATTCGTGCAGGGCGGTGATGAGGAACCCTGTGGCGATCCCCACCGACTCGGTGACGTAGTAGTTCTTGACCTGGGTTCCGTCCGCGTTCTGCCCATACCTCTGGGCGAAGACGGCGATGAGGTAGGGAGCCGTTTCCAGGAATGGCTTGTGTTCATCTGTCCCCAGGTGAGCCAGGGCGTCCAGCCACTCCTGGGGGGCTCGGCC
>CBDUAX010000178.1:0-8506 GCA_965365235.1 uncultured bacterium | reverse complement strand
GAGGAGAGAAAGGACCAGGATGGTCAGAACCATGGAAACTCCCACCACGTTGGCCGGGTTCCAACTGAAGGCGATGGGAATGACTGCGGGGCCGTAATCCACCACCAGAGCCGCAGGGAAGAAGAAGAGCCGTACGATGTGGGGCCAGGTGGCTGCCACCGTCCAGATTCGCGGAATGTCCTCCAGGATATCTGCCCCCAGGGGCGGAAAGGGTCGAGCCACATTTTCCAGGATCAGGAACCTGGCGTAGAGAACTCCCCCGGCCACCGCCAGCAAGCCCAGGTACAGGGGAGCCCTTCTCCTCAGGTATTCCGCCAGGTTCCCGAAGGTCAGATCTCTCCGACAGCCATCCAACAGGAACACCACTCCCAGGAAGGTGACGGCGCTTTCCTTGGTGAGGAACGCAAGAGTGTAAAGAACCAGGACCAGGACGAGCTTGCCGCCCGGCAAACGCTCCCTCTCCCGGAGAACCACCAAAGAGGCGAGGAGGAAGAAGAAGGCGGAGAGGACCTCCGCTCGGCCGACGACGTTGGAGACCGCTTCCACGTGGATGGGGTGGACCGCAAAGAGGAGCCCGGCCACCAGGGCCCCGGCCACCGGCATCAACTCCGCCAGAACGAGGACCACAAGGCCCGTTACCAGGCCATGGAGGAGGACGTTGAGGAGATGGAACCCGACGGGCGCTCCTCCCCACAGAGTCCATTCGAGGCCGTAGAGGCCCGTCACAATTGGACGCCACAAAGCCAGGTTCTGACCGTGCTCGCCGGGCCAGTAGGGGGAAACCAGCGCTCCCGGGAGGGTTTCCAGCGAGTGAATCGCCTCGTTTTCCCTGATGATGGGGTTGTCATCGAAGGCGAAGCCGTTCATCAGGGAATTGACGAAGAGGAGGATTGCCACGGCGCCGGTGACAATGGCTGCGGACCGCGGACTCCGGAGAGGCGATTCCCAGCGTTTCATCAGCCCTCCCCTCCTTGGGTCCTTGCCTCCAGAACCTCGGCCTGTGCAGTGGCCTCGGTGGCTTCAGCGGTGCGGCCCAGAGCCGAAAGAACCTCCCCGAGACGCCTCCACTGATAGGCCTCGTCCGGATCCGCCCCGATGGCGGCTCTCCGTGCCCGAGCCGCGGCAGCCAGATCCCCCCTCAGGATGTACGCCTCCGACACCAGGGCCCAAAGCTCCTGATCATTCCGCGAAGCCGAGAGGCCGGCCAGGGCAATCCGGTGGCCTTCACGCCCGAACTCTCGCCGAATCATCTGCCCTGCCAGGAGTTGGTAGGCATTCCGGTAGCCGGGCGAAATTTCGATGGCGCGTCTCAGGTAGGTCTCGCACCGGTCCCAACGCCCCTGCCTTCCGTGGAAGTCCCCGGCCTGGACCAGAAGGGTGTAGTTCATGGGTGCGAGGCGAACCGCCAAGTCCCAACTCTCCTGGGCCTCGGCCAAAGCTCCCACCCGCTCCAGCCCCTGAGCTCTGGCGCGGATGGCCCTCCAGGATTCCGGATGATCCTGATTGAGGGTCTGCTGCACGACGAAGGTACTCATCCAGCTCGGGTTCCGGTTCACCGTGCGGACAAAGAGAGCCAACCCACCGAGAATGCTCAGGGCCAGGAGGGCATTCCGACGCTTCTGGGGGAGTGAGGCACCCCAGCAAACGATGCCCGCCGCGACCAGAGCCAAGCCGACGGAGGGAAGATAGAGGGTCCGTTCGGCCAGGAGGACGCCGGTGGCGAAAAAGAGGTTGGACACCGGCAGTATCGCCAGGAAGAACCAACCGATCCCCAACGAGATGGAGGGGTGCGAACGCCAGCTCCACTTCGCCAAGAACAGAAGGCCGACCAGGATCATCGCTCCCAGTACAACCGGCCCGTCCAGCCCTTCAGAAGGGAAATACACCCCGGGGTCGTAGTCGACGGCCAGGTCCAACGGAAAGAGGAAAAGCCTCAGGTATTGGGTCCAGAGCGCCAGGGCCGTCAGGATCCGGGCTTCAGACCCGATGACAAGGAATAGCGGAGCCGGGAGCTCCCCGACGATGGCCCCCAGGGCGAAAAACCGCAGCCCGAGATAGGCAGCCAACGCAACCCCCAGAAGGGCGAAAGTGGCTCCCTCTTCCCGGATGACCCGGAGGAAGAAGCTCCCGCTTCTCTCCGAGGACGTCTTCGTGGCAGTGAACTCCCTGGCCTCGAGGAGAAGGAGAATCCCCGGAAGGGTTACGGCGATTTCCTTTGCCGAGAGAGCGAGGAAGTACAGGGCGCCCAAGGCCAGAAGACGCACCGGACGTGCCCACCCGGTCCAACTTCGGCCCCGCAGGTAGAGCAAGCAGGCAGCAAGAAAAAAAACGGCTGAATAAAGCTCCGCCCGACCCACCACATTGGCCACCGCCTCGGTATGGACGGGATGGATTGCGAAGAGGACACCCCCAGCCAGCGCGCCCGGGATGGACCCGAGCGCCAGGAGCAGGGCGAACACGAGGAGGGAGGCCAAGGTGTGAAAGACCACGTTCAGGAGATGGAAACCCAGGGGATCTCCATGAAAAAGCTGCCACTCGGCAACCAATGAGACCAGCGTCAGCGGCCGATACAGACCGGTCCCGTCCAGGGGATCGGGCCACCAGCTTCCACCCAGGGCGGCCCCCCAGTCTCCAGTGACCACAACCGGGTTTTGGGTGATGATCCCGTCGTCGTCGTAGGCGAAACCGTTCCCGAGAGAGTTCCCGTACGCCGTTAGGGAAAGGAAAACGACGAAGAAAGCGGCCCGAAGACGGGTCACGTTGTACCGGGCTCGAGGTCCTCGCCGGCCTCGGAAGGCTGGTCAGGCACCGAGATCTGGTCGAGAGCCTCCGGTTCGGCCGCCCACGGAGGCAAAGCAGGGGGCACCCAAGGCTTTGCCCTTGGGCCGAGCACATTGGACCGGAAGATGTACCAGAGAGCGGCGACTCCATCCTTCCAGTTGATTTTCTTTCCCTCGGAGTACGATCGGCCGTGATAACTGATGGGGAGCTCATAGATCCGGGCATGGGCCTGGGCCAACCGTGCAGTCAGTTCTGGCTCGATCCCAAACCGGTCCGCGGACAGGGGGAGGCTCTGCAACAACTCCGTCCTCACCATTTTGTAACAAGTCTCCATGTCGGTGAGGTTCAGGTCTGTGAACATGTTGCTGAGGAGGGTCAGGAAGCTGTTCCCTACCGAGTGCCAGAAGAGGAGAACCCGGTGAGGGCCCCCAAGGAATCGGGAGCCGTAGACCGCATCCGCTTTTCCTGAAAGAATGGGGTGTAGGAGCAATGGGAATTCAAACGGATCATATTCCAGGTCGGCGTCCTGGACCACCGTCACATGCCCCGTGGCCCGTTTGAACCCCGTTTGGAGGGCAGCCCCCTTCCCCTTGTTGATCTCGTGAAGGACAAGGGCGTCGATGAGCCCCTCTGCCTCCAGTTTCTTCAGGAGAGTTCGTGTGCCGTCTGTGGATCCGTCGTCCACGACGATCACCTCGAGATGCAACGGCACATCCCTGACACGCCTCAGCAGGGCCTCGGCCGTATTGATCTCGTTGTAGACCGGGATGACCACGGAGACGGTAACGCGATCCCACGGCAGCGCCTCATCCTTCAGGCCCGGGAAGATGACGGAGTGGCGAAGTGTGTCGGACATGGTCGGTTCTTCGTTGGAGTCCTTGGGTGCCCGGGTTTTAGACGTTCAGTCCGTACCGGTTGAGTTTTCGATAGAGTGTGGAAGGATCAATGCCCAGGACCTCGGCAGCCCGGCTCTTATTTCCCCCCTCGGCCCGAAGCACCCACTCGATGTAGGCCCGTTCGATGACCTCCATGGGTGGGTTTGGTGGCGCGTCCTCGTTCACCAGGCGAGCCCCCGGGGGTTCGGTGACGCGTTCTGGAAGATGAGAGGGCTCGATTTCCAGCCCATCTGAGACCACAGCAGCCCTCTCCAGGGCGTTTTCCAACTCCCGAACATTCCCTGGCCAGTCGTAGGCCAGGAGAGCTTCCTTCGCCGCCTCGGTCACCTCCGGAAGCCCCTTCGTCGGGTCCTTCTCCGCCTGCTTCGAAAGGAAATGATGGGTGAGGAGGGGGATGTCCTCTCGCCGCTCCTTCAGAGGGGGAAGATGGAGGGCGATGACATTCAGACGGTAGTAGAGGTCGCTCCGGAACGTGCCCCGCCGGATCTCCTCTTCCAGATCCCGATTGGTGGCCGCGATGATCCTGACATCCACCGAAACCGGGTCCGTTGCACCCACGGGGATCACTTCCCGCTCCTGGAGAGCCCGCAGAAGTTTGACCTGCGTAGCGGGACTCATCTCTCCAATCTCATCCAGGAAGAAGGTTCCCCCTTTTGCCGCCGCCAGGAGACCTTCCTTGTCTTTGACCGCGCCGGTGAACGACCCCTTCACATGCCCGAACAGCTCGCTTTCCAGCAGGCTCTCGGGAAGGGCACCACAGTTGATGGAAAAAAACGCACCCTCGGCCCGGGCGGAGAGGTTGTGGACGTATCGGGCGATGACCTCCTTTCCGGTCCCGCTCTCACCACTCAGGAGAATGGTGGAATCGGTGGGGGCTACCGTTTCTGCCAGCTCGACGACCTCCAGGAACCCTCTGCTGGTCCCGATGGGCCGACCCTCGAACCCCCGATCCCGCCGCCTGATCTCCTTCTTCAATGCCCGATTCTCGGCCTTGAGGACCCTGGCCTCGGTGGCACGTCTACAGATGGCCAGGAGCTCTTCGTTGCTGAACGGTTTCTGGAGGTAGTAGTAGGCCCCTTCATTCACGGCGCTTACCGCCGATTGGAGTGAAGCCTGGGCAGTCATGAGGATCACTGGGATCTCCGGGTCCAGTTCCCGAGTGTGTGAGAGGACCTCCAAGCCCGAAGTGCCGGGCATACGGATATCTGTGACCACCAGGTCCGGTTTCTCCGTGGAAAGGAACTCGATGGCTTCAGCGCCACCCCGGGCAGCCAGGACCCCGTAGCCCTCTCCCTTGAAGAGGATCCGGAGGGAATCCAGGATCCCCATCTCGTCGTCAACCAGCAGGACCTTCATTTCCTCGCTACTCACGAAACGTTCCCCCTAAGCATGTTGAGGTCCTCCTGGGAGGAAGATGGAGAACTCGGCCCCGCCTTCCTCGGCCCGGTTCACCAGAACCGCGCCCCCGTGCGCCTCCACGGCCCGGTGTACGAGAGCCAGCCCCAGCCCACTTCCGCCTGGGCGATTGGTATAAAAGGGATCGAAGATCCTTGGCAGGTCCTCAGGCGATACCCCCGGGCCGGAGTCGCCGATTTTCAGACAAACCGCATCGGCGACCCGCGTCCCCCTGGGTGCCGAAGCTTGACCCGGCCCCATTACCTCCGCACGGACCAACCCCACCTCACCTGCGAACTGGGCAGCGTTGAGGATCAGGTTGAAGACCACCCGGTGCAGGAGGTCCGGATCCCCCTGAACGTGCACAGGCCGGTCCAGCCCCTTTTTCAGGAATCGCACACCTTCTCCCACCTCCGGGTTCTGCTGGACCAGCGTCAGACAATCCGCCACGGTCCTCGAAAGGTCCAGCGTCTTGGGCTTCCCCATTCGCAGGGCGGAAAAATCGATGAAGTCCGACAGAAGTCGGCTCAGGCGGTCGGATTCCGTTACCACGAGGCGTTCAAGTGTGTCCCTGTCGTCGCCGTCCAGATTCCCCTTGGAGATCTGTTCCACCGCGCTCCGGATGGAAGCCAGCGGGTTCTTGATCTCATGGGCCAGTGAAGCGCTCAGCGTCGCCACGGCTTCCAGTCGTTCGGCCCTCCGGTTCAAGGTCTCCAAGCGATCCTGGTCGGTGATGTCCTGAAAGATGGCCGTGACGGAAGGGGGCATCCCCTCGGCCCGGTCCAGAACCGTTGTGCTCACGCCCAGGATCACCTCTGACTTGTCCCTGCGTGTCATGACCTTGAAACGGGCCACCGGGCGTCTGGACTCGATGCTCTCCCGAAGCACTCCACCCATCTCCGGAGCCAGCTCCTCCAGGGTCGGGAATATGTCGGTCCCTACAGGGGCAGCGCCCGCCAGACCGAGAAGGGCTTCCCCGGCTGGATTCAGAAAGATGAGCCGCCCGACCCCGTCCACGGTGAGGACTCCGGTACCGATGTTGGCCAGGATGTCACCCGTGTCCAGGCGGAGCTGCCGCAGTTCGGACTCCACCTCTCCCAGCGCCATTCCTGCCCGCCGAACGCGATCTCCCAGCCAACCGGTGATGACCGCCACGGTGGCGAAGAGGCCCATCTGGATGAGGACCCCGGCCCGGAAGGTCTCCATGTTCAACCAGAGGGTGTCGCCAAGGAAGAGGATGGTGGCGAGAACACCCACCAGGACTCCACCGGGAAGAGGGAGGAGGAGGGCGCTGGAGGAGATGACCAGGATGTACAGGAATGCGAAGTCACTCCCCCCACCCCCGGTGATGTGAACGATGCCGGTTACCAGGAGGGCATCGAAGATGGCCTGAAGGTAGACGAAGGGATCTCCCGGCTCCCGATTGAGGACGTGGGTATACCAGAAGGAGGCCCCGGTAATCAGGAAGGCCGAGATGAAGACGAGGGTGGCAACCAGCGTCTGTTCGGGATCCGCCCCGAACCACTGGAGGAGCGCGCCGACGAGGATGCCGGAGACAAGGGTGACACGGCCCAGGTAGAGCCAGCGGAGGAGCTCTTTCCTCCGGAAGGTGAATCGCGCCTCGGTTGTCTGGAGCTTCAAGGCATCTCACGTACATCGAGGAGCGGGACCGGCCGGCCGAACCCTTCAAGGGGTTCGAGCCTATTGGCCTCTACACTAGGGGCTGTCCTTGCATAATACAAGTCTCTTGACTGGCAATATGCAAACTTATTCAATACGCTTCTTCTGGTCGAGGGGATTCGCACCTCACCTCTACCTCCCGAACGGGTTCTTCCGCTGCACCCGAAGGCGGGAGAGATCCGCCACCATATCTCGGAGCCGACGGAACTGGTCCTGAATAGTATCCAACGAAGACCGGACCTCTTCCGGGTGCTCGTCCATCAGAAGGAGCTGAGCCTCCGCCAGGCCGGAGGTGAGCGGGTTGTTGAGATCGTGCCGTGCCTTCGCCACGACTCTGAGGACCCAATGAAGCTCCAGGATCGGGCCCTTTTCGTCGGGTTGGGAAGCGATCTCCTGGATCCTGGTCAGAGGGACGGGAAGCCCAATGGAGATGGGGCGGGCCAAAATCTCTCCACCCTCTTCTCCCACCAGGACCGTGGCCCAGGGGCGCTCCCGCTCCGCCTGTTCCAGGTTGACCGCCAGAACGTCTTCGGCGGGAATCCCAGTGCCCAGGAGCAGAACCCCCCATCCCTCGTCGCCTCTGGATCGAAACGCCGCCAGGGAATCCAGGACCTGGATTCCGGTCCCTGACGCGGCGGAGAGAATCCGATCTCGCTGAGGACCGGGGGGGGCTACGAGGACGACTTCGAGGGGATCCATGTGAAAACTCCAGTGGATTCTAGGTTTCAGGGCTTATTCGGCCGGCATGGTAGCGCAACAGACGCGCTCTCCGCTACCCGAAAACGACGCCGGGCCCAATATTCGGTGCACGGTCCCGGCACGGCCCCGAGGGAGGCTGGCCTGCTAGGGAAGCTTCGGCCAGATTCCCAGTGATCTTGAGTGTTTCAGCCTCCCAGGGGACGGTCGGGAGGCTCGTAGGTGGAGACCCCTCGACATCCGCCAACCTCCTTCTCCGAGGTTTTCCATGTCGTCAACCGCCTTTCTGGCTGTAGCCCGGGGGGAAACCCCCGCCGACCTCGTCCTCAGGAACGGGCTGGTGGTGAACGTCCTGACCGGCGAGATCGAGAAGACGGACGTTGTCCTGGCCCAGGGTCGGGTGGCAGCCCTCGGGTCGGGGTATCGAGGGCGAGACGAGCTGGATCTCCGTGGGCGATACCTGCTTCCCGGCTTCATCGATGCCCATGTGCACATCGAATCCAGCCTCGCTACGCCTCCGGAGTTCGCGCGGGCGGTGGTGCCCCGAGGAACGACGACAGTGGTTGCGGACCCCCATGAGATCGCCAACGTCCACGGGATTCCGGGGATCCGGTACATGCTGGGGGCCAGTGAGGATCTTCCTCTGAGTGTCTTTGTCATGGCCTCGTCCTGCGTCCCCGCCACGCACATGGGTTCGGCAGGGGCCCGTCTCGAGGCCGAGGATCTCGCCCCCCTTCTTTCACATCCTCGGGTCCTGGGCCTGGCCGAGGTGATGAACTTCCCCGGGGTGATCCATGGTGATCCAGGAGTCCTGGCCAAGCTGGATACGTTCAGGGGCCGTGTTGTGGACGGGCATGCTCCCGGGGTGTCGGGCCCTGCCCTTTGCGCCTACGTCGCCGGCGGGCCCACCTCGGACCACGAGTGCACCACACCCGAGGAAGCGGTGGAAAAACTCAGGCGGGGATTGTTCCTGTACCTGAGGGAAGCCACCAACGCCCGAAACCTGAGGCACAATGCCGATTTTCTCTCCTCAGGATTCAAATAGGCGTTTCGGGAAC
>CBDUAX010000177.1:0-8528 GCA_965365235.1 uncultured bacterium | reverse complement strand
CTACGTATTGGAATCTGAAGGGGAGGGAACCCGTCTCCGAATGGAAGTCCACTACCAACCCAGGCCTTTTCCCCGCTCCCTCCTGGCCCCCCTCTTCCGGTTCGGATTCGGGCGGCGCCTGCCCAAGATCCTGAGGGCCATCAAAGAAGCCGCAGAAACACGGCGGGACGAAAACTGAGGGGTTGCGACGGACCTCCGTCGCGCGGGCCACGGCCTGAGGCAGCCGTCTGAAACCCCCGCTCCTGCCTCCCCCGGCCTTAGTCCCCCCCGTAGCCCGCGACCTTCTCCCTCCCCACTTTGTCGGGACGCTGCTTTTCCGTCACCGGTCCCGGAGACATCCATGCCTCTGTCCCGCCTGATCAACGCCCTTATCCTGGTTCCCCTCTTTCTCCTTCCCACCGTCGGTGGGGGGCAGGAAGCCGGTCAGAAAAAGCCCCTTACCCTGGAGGACTACGATCGGTGGCGGACCGTAGTCTCTACGGAGATTTCCAACGATGGCCGGTGGATGACCTATGCCTACGGGCACCGTGAGGGGGAAGATACCCTGTACGCGAAGGAACTCGATGGGAGCCGGCTATACACCCTGCCGGGAGGGGAGAACCCTACCTTTGCGGAGAACTCGCGGTGGCTCGCCTACCGGGTGAAGGAGGGGGTAGAGCTCCTGAATCTGGCGAGCGGGGAAAAAGAGTCATGGAAGGAGATCGCCACCTACCGCTTCGCCAAGGGATCGAGTCATCTGGCTCTCCAGAAGCGCCAGGGTGAGTCGGACCCTTCTCATTCCGGAACCGACCTGATTTTGCGGGACCTCTCCTCCGGAACGGAGATGCTCCTGGGAAGTGTGGCCTCCTTCTCATTCAACAAGGACGGATCGTTCCTGGCGTACCTGGTGGACGCCAGGGAACGGGCCGGGAATGGGATCTATCTGGTTCACCTCTCCTCCAGTGCCATCGAGGTGCTGGACAACGACAACCTCCGCTACGATCGCCTGACCTGGGACCGAGAGGGGACCGCCCTGGCGGCCCTCAAAGGCGACACCCCAGAGGGTTTCACCGAGCGGGTCAACAGCCTGGTGGCATTCCGAGGGGTGGGAACACCGCAGATGGAGGGCGTCGCCTTCAACCCGGAGACTGGCGGTGGTGTTCCGGAAGGGATGGTGATAAGCGAGAAGGGCGCTCTGACCTGGAGGGACGACGGTTCCCAGCTGTTCCTCGGCATCGATGAGCAGGTCGTCCTGGTCGAGGAGGATCCCGACAACCCCAAACCGAATGTCGATGTCTTCCACTGGAAAGACGACCGGATTCAATCGGTCCAGCGGAATCAGGCCGACCGGGACCGGCGCTTCACCTTTCTTTCGGTCGTGACGCTGGATTCGGGCCGGTTCCTGACCCTTGCCGACTCGTCCATGCGGACGGTGACCCTCTCCAGGGATGGGCGGCTGGGGATCGGTCAGGACAACCGGGCATATATCTCCGACTGGAAGGAGCGCCAAGCCGATTTTTACCTGGTGGACCCGTCCACCGGAGAACGCTCGCTGATCCTGGAGGGCCAGAAACAGACGCTGGGCCTCTCACCAGAGGGTCGCTTTTTCGCCTACTGGAAAAACGGCCACGTCTGGATCCACGATCTCGAGGCGGGGACGGATCTGAACCTCACCGCGTCAGCCCCGGTGTCCTTCGTCAACCAGGAGTACGACCACCCCGGAACCAGGCCTTCGTACGGCCTGGCAGGTTGGACCGAAGATGGAGAGGCCTTGATTCTGAACCACCGCTACGACCTATGGTTCTTGCCCCTGGACGGGAGTCCCGCCACCAACCTCACCGGCGGATTCGGGACCGAGAACGAGGTCCGGCTTCGATACCTCCGCACCGATCCTGAGGAAGAAGCGGTCGATCTCGAGGAGCCCATCCTTCTCTCGGCCTTTGGGGAGTGGACGAAGAAGACCGGGTTCTTCGAGCTGGATGGAGGCCGGCTACGAGAACGGATCTTCGAAGATCGCCGTTTCGCAGAGCTGACGAAGGCAAAGGATGCCGACCGGGTCTTCTTCACGGCCTCCACCTTCTCCGAGTTCCCGGACTATTGGGTCAGCGACCTGGCCTTCGAGGATCGGACCCGGGTGACCGATGCCAACCCCCAGCAATCGGACTACAGCTGGGGCCATCGGATCCTTTTCGACTTTCAGAACAAGGACGGGATTCGCCTTCAGGCGACCTTGGCGATCCCCGACGGATATGAGCGCGGTCAGCGCCTTCCCATGATCGTGAACTACTACGAAAAGAAATCCCCGGAGATGCACACCTACTACGCTCCGGTTTTCGGGAGCAGTTACCCGTCGGGGAACATGGGCCCGGTGGCCGAGTTCGCAGCCTATGTCAGCAACGGATACCTGGTGCTCCAGCCCGACATCCATTTCAACACCGGTACGACTCACTCCGACATGCTGGACTGCGTGACCGCGGCCACACGGAAGGTCATCGAGCTCGGGTATGCCGATCCGGATCGAATCGCGTTGGGGGGGGGAAGCTTCAGCGGGGGAGGGTCAGCCTTCATCGCCACCCAAACCGACATGTTCGCCGCCGTCGTGGCCCGGGCGGCCCCTATCAACCTGGCTGGGGAGTTCAACATCCTCTTTTCGGGGAGCGGGCAGAACAACCACTCGTACGACATCTATGGCCAGGGCCGGTACGGGACGAACCCCTTCGACGACTTCGACCTGTACCGGGAGCAATCCCCCATCACCCATGTGGAAAACATGAACACCCCCCTCCTCTATCTGCACGGGGTTTTGGACGGCTCGGTGGAGTACCTCCAGGGGATGGAGTTCTACAATGCGCTACGGTTCCTTGGGAAACCCATCATCTTCCTCTCCTATCCGGATGAAGGGCACAACCTGCGGCGGTATGAGAACCAGATCGACTTTACCAAACGGCTCTGGCAATTCCTCGATCACTACCTGAAGGACGAACCGGCGCCGAGCTGGATGGTGGAGGGTGTGCCTTTCCTGCGGAGGTAGGGGGGGCCAGGCAACGCCGAGTCGCGGGGGCGGCCGGCGTACCCCTCCGCCCTCGGAACCGGGTTGGCGTAATCAGGACCCCATGAGGACCGCCAGGAGGTAGACCTGCTTGGCGGTCCTCATCATGCCATCGATATCGGCCCACTCCTCGGGCTGCCCCCGCTCGCCTCCTCTCGAGCCTCCAAGGCCGATGGCCAGCGTCCCTCCTCCAATGGCCACATTCATGTTGGACGAGCCCGAATTCGACATGGATGGGTCGTAGCCCAGGTATCGTGAGATGGCGGACGCCGTTCGAACCAGATCCGATTCAGCCGCCCCGGGGATCTGGCCTCCCGGGGTGAGCTGGAACGCCTCCATCGAGAACCCGATTCCCGTCTCGTCGGAGACCGATTCGAGGATCTCACGGACCTTCCACTCAATCGCCTGGATGATCCCTCCATCCATGGAACGGATATCCAGGGAAAACCATCCGGAGTCGGGTTTGTGGTTGTAGACGCTGCCACTTTCCAGAATGGAGATGTTGATGCGGGTGCGGGAATTGTCTGTTCTCAGGGCGTCGGGCAGGGAGAGGATCCGGTCCACGGCCCGGCCGATGCCCTGATTCACATTCGGGAGACCGCCGGAGAGGGTGTGACCTCCAGGCCCCGAGGCCACGATCCGCCACCAGTGGATTCCCAGCGCGCCGTACGAAATGGAGTGGCCGTCCCCCAGCACATCCACAAAACCTTCGGCCTGTTCCCGGTATTCCTCGTACAGATCCTTCATTCCCACCAGGCCAGTCTCTTCCTGGGCTACCGCGGCAAACACCAAGGTCAGCTCCGGCTCCATCCCGGTTTCGAGATAGGCTGCGGCCGCAGAGAGCATGGCGGCGGTGGTGAGAGAGGTGTTCGTTCCGGGGCCTACGACGCGGTTGCCCTGGATTCTGGGCCCGACTCCCGCAGCCCTCTGGTTTTCTGCTACGGTGGCCAGGTCATCCAGGGTGGAGACAAAGACCAGAGCCCGGTGGGATCGCCCGGGGATGACCCCAATGGCGTTGGGGCTGGAGGTGACCCGAACATCCTGCAGGCCTATCTCCCGCATGCGATCCGCCACGAACCCGGCCCGCTCCTGCTCCTGGCCCGAGGGCGAGACGATGCCTCCGATGGTTTGGAGGAGCTCCGCCGTCTGTCTTCGGTGGGTGTCGATAAACCGAAGACCTGCCTGAACCTCCTCCCTGGCAAGGGCCCCCTCGAGAAGCGTGCTCTGCCCCAAGCCCGGATCGGGGGCGAGGCCGGCCAGAAAAAAAAGGCCGACTCCGGTCCCCCAGGCCCGCCCAGAACTACGTCTAGCGGCTGCCACCACCCATCCTCCTCCGGGCGGGCTCGCCGCCCGGTCCCGAGCCGGAGGCCCCCTCTCCCTCCGCCTCCGGTTCATCCGGAGCCGTCCAGAAGGCGGGATTGTCCGGCGTCTGGCCGGCCACCTGTTGGGAATAGAGGGCAGCGTTGAAGAGGATCTTGAAGGTCCCGAAAGGTTGACCCCGCCAGTGGGGCCTCATCCCCAGGAGAATGACCCGACCCTCTCCGTGGTTCACCTCCAGAGCGGCTGCGTAGCCATGCAGGAATTCCTCCCCGAGGAGGAACCCGGAAAGGAGGGGATTCCCCTCTGTAGGATACTTGGCCAAGACTCTCCCTTCGAACCCTTCTTCCGTGGTGAAAACAGGGCTGTTTCCGATCATGATCCTGGACCTCGGCAACAGGCCGCTCATGACGGGGTGGGAGGGATCAACATGGATCTCGAGGAGGGACCCACTCAGGGAGAACTCGTCCCGGGCCACCCCTTGCACGACATTCCGTACCGGCAGATGAAGCTGCTCAACGGCGAACATGCTCGAGCCGTTCAGGGTGACCAGGGTTCCCCCGGCCCGCACGAAGGCGTCCAGTTCCCGGACGCCCGCGTCCCCAATTCCCCCCACATACCGCGGCGGCACGGTGCCTATGCCGAACCCTTCCAGGATCGACCGGCCCCGCAAGTCGGAGAGTACGATGACGTCGTAGCGCTCTCTCAAATCGCCGGCCAGGACATCGGGGTTGTAGAGGCTGGTGAAGTCGAAATCGTACATCTCCAGGATCCAGCGGGTCCAACCTTCGTCGGAGGAGGCGCTCCATGGCCGGTAGAGACCGATTCGGGGCTGGGCGATCCGCGCTCCCCCGGATCCACCGGTCGCCTGAAGCCGGAGGTCTTTCACGAGGGCGTTGCGGGCGTTCCCTGAGAGGCCCGTCACGGCCCAACCACCCGTGGAGCCGGCCGAGCCCTCTTCTTCCGCGCCGGCCCCTGGGACGAACTGAACCTGGCCTCCAGAAGCCCATACCCGGTTCAGCGCCTTGTAGCTGTTGTTCTGGGCCGCATCGAGGATCAGCGTCCCGCCACCCGGCCCCCGCCCCTCGGGGGGAACGATGGCCCGGGCCACCGGGTCGCTGTCGAAACCCACCCCTGGAGGGGAATCCCACGGTGCAGCGTCTTCCTCACCAGCCCAGGAGAGGGGTTCGGCAGAGATGGGTGCCATGGCCTGCCTCAATCCCTGGGTGATGGGTGAGCGGGCTTCCACCACCCGGACATCGAAGAGGTACGGCAAGGTCCAACCCGAGAGGTCATAAGGGGGGTCCGGGGGGCCGTCCGGGTACAGCCTCAGATCAGGGTAATCCTGAATTGCGAAAAGCTGACGCACGAAGTTGGCGTTGGACTGGTCCATGAGGATCACCCATGTCCCCTCGGGGTGAGTGATCCCATCAACCGTCACGGACCCCGAGAGCGTGTGCACATCGATCCCGTTGAATGCCAACCGCCGAAGCATCTCCGCTGCGGCCACCGGGTCCCGCTGCTCCTCAGGGATGAAGTAGGCGTAGGGGGGTCCGTCCCGGTGTTTGGCGATGACGTCCCGGGCAGCCTGGTAGCGGTTGAAGAGAAGGTCCTCCTTGTACTTGGCTGCCACGTCCAGAACCGAGATGGAGGCCGTGAGGCAGTACTCCACCGCGTCCCGCAACCTCCACCAACCTCCCTCCCATGGACTGGAGTAGAGGGACTGGGGCCGAAGTTCCCGGGTATCTCCGGGGAAATCGTTCACGGTGTAGAAGTGGGGGGTAGCGTACCGGTACAGGCCGGTCTCCGTCATGAACGAAACCACGTTGTGGAAATTGTGGGCGTGGTCCAGGAACCCGGGGTACCAGTCATCGAACCCCTGCCCCATGTGCATGGCACCCTTCTGTCCCCGCTCCTCCAGCGCTTGCGCCATTGCCATCCCTACCAGGTTCACCGTCCTCCACATCAGGGGATGTACATCGGGGCTGATGGGTTCAGCAAAGGGGGGGATCCAGATGCGAGTGGGGAAGGGCGCCGTCTGGTGGTGGTTGTAGAAGATCTGGGGCTCCCACTCACGGACCATCCGGGTCACGACACGGGACTCGATCTGGTTGATCATGTAGCCGTCCCGGTTGTTGTCGTGCCCCACGTATTTCTGGTAGAGCTGTGGCATGGAGGACACCTCGAAGGGCGTCCCCAGGTTGGACCGGTACCAGTCCGCCACCATTGTCTGACCGTCAGGGTTCATGCTGAACCAGAGCATGAAGATGACGTTCTCCAGAATGGCGGCGATCTCCGGGTCGTCGTCTCCCGTCACCAGGTCGTAGGCAAGCTGGATGGTGTGCTGGGCCGGAGCCACCTCACCGGAGTGCAGGCCCCCGTCGATGTGGACGATGGCCTTCCCTTCCCTGGCCAGCGCACGGGCTTCCTCCTCGGAAAGGCCGTCTGGATAGGCCAGGCGCCGGGCGATCTCCTTGTAATGCTCGACGTTGTTCAGGTTTTCAGCAGAAGAGATGAGGGCCATGTACCAGCTTCTCCCGAAACTCGTCTTCCCCACTTCCAGGAGCTGGACCCGGTCCGAAGCGGCGTCCAGACGCTGGAAGTAGTCCAGGGCCTCCTCATAGCTGGCCAGGTGAAAATCGGCTCCCACGTCGAATCCCAGGACGGACTCGGGAGTGGGGACCTGCTGACCCAAAAGGCCGGGCGGATAAAGGCCGAGGAAGAAGAAAACGGCTAGAAAGAAGGAAGAAACGCTTCGGAGCGAGCGCATGGCGGGCTCTCCGGCCAAGTGTCAGCGTGGTCGATTCAACCCGGAGAAAGTGCTGCGGGACCTGCTTCGCTGCCAGGGGCCCCAGGCCTTTTATTGCCTCGGGTTAGAAGGGAAGAGAAAGGGCGGAGGCCCGAAAGAGCCTCCGCCCGATCCATCCCGGGCGACGTAAGAACCCTTGGTCAGCTTCCCGGCTCCAAGACCCCGTCGATCCGTTCCAGAATGTCCCGGAGATGAAGGGCCGTCGGGGACCCTCCGCGGATGGCGCTCCCAGCCCCTTGGATCTGGTCCCTCAGAGTCTCCAGCTCACCCCTGAGGAAGGGAACGATGTCGGTGGGTATCGCCTCCTCGTCCGTCATGAGCGCCCCCACCCCTTCCAGATAGGCCCGCTGCAAGTTGCGGCGGTAGGGGTCGATGGAGCTCCCGTTGGAGAGCTCGGTCCACACCGCCTGCCGAAGTCCGGTCAGCATCTCTCCCAGGCCGTAGGCCTCATCCCCCCGAAATGCCTCGTCCTCGATAAGGCGCTTCATTCGAGGCACGTTGAGGAGCTGGTTCAAGGCCCCGGTCTGAAGCTGTTGGATCCGATCCTGGCTGCCCGAATCCTGGAACCGGTAGAGAAGATCGGCATCCAGCATCCAGGTCGGCGTCTGGAAGACCTGGCGATCCAGGTAGTCCATAGCTCGCCTCTGGACTTCCTCTGGAACAGGGACATAGGGCGTTCCGGACTGATCCTGGTCCATTCGGGTCCAAACCACACCACCGATGTTCGCCGCCACATGCCCGATGTATCGGTTCCACTGCCCCAGGATGGCGTTGTAGAGCTCCTGGATCTGACTGTAGTCCTTCCCGAACTCCCCGGCCCAATCCCCGAGGTTGGCCATGGTGATCTTCAGGTTCTCCACGCCAAAATCCGAGGCTCTCATGGCGTCATCCCCCAGGGCCTCGGAGAGGGATGTGGGATCGGTCCGACTTCCGTCCCCAAATCGGTAGGTCGGGTCGTCGGCCTTGGCGAGGATCCATTCCCGGAGGGTCGGGAGCTCCTCCTCCGGAGAGTTGGCATCCAGAATCGGACGATAACCCCACTCGATGTTGTACAGGTCATAGGGGCCGATCTTCGGGTTGAAGCAGGTGTCGTCTCCGGGTTGGGCCACATAGTTGAAGCGGGCGTAGTCCATGATGGTGGTGGCCGTCCCGTTCCGGCACACGAAATCGGTCCGGAGGGAATCCACGGGCCACATGGCCGAAGACTTCATGTTGTGGGGCAGTCCCAAGGTATGACCTACCTCGTGGGACGAAACGAATCTGATCAGCTCACCCATGACGCTATCGTCGAACTCCACCCCGCGGGCCTGTGGGTTCGCAGCGGCGGTCTGAACGAAGTACCAGTTCCTCCCGAGGGTCATGACATTTTGGTAC
>CBDUAX010000176.1:0-8542 GCA_965365235.1 uncultured bacterium | reverse complement strand
GGCCCTTGGCCGGGACCGTGGAATCGGTATCCACCTTCGGCCCCGCTGAAGTGAGGAACCACTGGAAGCGATCCTACCGCCCCTCCGGGAGTGGATTGGTTGTGGTGGGGGATATCGATGCAGACGAGGTACAAGCGTTGGCTGATCGTTTCTTCGGGGCCTGGACCGGGGTGCCGGACCCGGTCCCACCGTTCACGGCTGAACCGAAGGATCGGCAGAGGAAGGTCGTGATTGTGGACCGACCGGGAGCCGTCCAGTCAGAGATCAGGATTGGCCAGGTGGGGGTGCCCCGATCAACACCCCACTTTTTCCCCCTCCAGATCTTCAACTCGGTTTTGGGTGGAGCGTTCACGAGCCGCCTGATGTTGAACTTGAGAGAGGAGCACGGCTTCACCTACGGAATCCGGTCCCGATTCTCCTTCCGCCGGCAGTCGGGGCCCTTCCAGATCAGTACCGCCGTGGCAACGGAAGTCACGGCCCCTGCCGTCCGTGAGGCGACGGAGGAGCTGATGAGCCTGGTGGGGGACGGGCCCACACCCGAGGAAGTTACCCAGAGTCGGGACTTCATCTCAGGGGTTTTCCCCCTCCGTCTCGAAACCACCGGGCAGGTGGCCGGCAGGATCTCTGAACTTCTGGTTTACGAATTGCCGGCGGACTTCTTTTCCACCTACCGAGATCAGATCCGGTCCGTAAACCCCGAAATGGCCAAAAGCGCAGGGCAGGCTGTCATGAGGCCCCTGGAGCTTCAGGTCGTGGTGGTGGGGGATGCCGAGAAGGTGCGTGATCCCTTGGCCGACCTGGGCCTGGGACCCGTCGAGGTGTTGAAGCTGGACTGATCCACCGTGCAACCCTTCGGGAGACCCCTCGTATCCCATGTACGGGGCCCCGAAGGGAATTTCTCTTCCCTTCGCTTTCCCGAGGTTGACCCATGGATAGAGACCCGAGGGCATCGGGCCAGGATGCCGGAATCGGACATATCTCCTCAACGGTGATTCACGATGGGCGGGTGGTCCACCTATCCCTGGACCGGGTGAGATTCCCTGATGGTGGGGAGGGCGAGCTGGAACTGATCCGACACCGCGGGGCTTCGGCTATCATCCCGGTGATCGGGGATCCCACAGCCGAAGATCCAGAGTTGGTTCTTGTTCACCAATACCGCTATGCCGCCGGTGGGTTCGTGTACGAGATCCCTGCCGGGTTGCCCATGGACGGGGAGGACTGGGAAAGCTGCGCGCGTCGTGAGCTAGAGGAGGAGACAGGGTTCAGGGCGGAGGATGTCTCCCCCTTGACGGACTTCTTCACGACGCCTGGGTTCACAAACGAGGTCATCCACCTCTTTCTGGGGACGGGGCTCTCGGATGGAGAGGTCAGACGAGACGACGACGAGTATATCGAAGTGGTTCGCCTGCCTTACTCGAAGGTCATAGAGATGATCCAGAAGGGAGAGATTGTGGACGGGAAGACGGTCCTCGGACTTCTCTTCGTCGACCGGTTCTTTCGGCCCCGGCCATGAACCCCGGGGTGTGACAAAAACCGGGCCTGATCCGTCTTTAAGGATGGGACCCCGAAGGAAGATTGGACAGGCTGTGGAGCGCCGGAGGGATCGTCCCAAAACCGAGCGGCATTGTCCTTTCTAGTGGACAGATAAGAGAGAGAATTGACGGAAACGGTGGGGTTTTCGGATGGTATGCTTCCTGCCTTTCCCTCTGGCGGGAAGAGAGGTGCGCCCATTCGACGCGACCTCGGTACCACGGAAAAGGCGAGAAAACCATGAGTGTTGAGAGGGCCCAAAAGAAGCCGAAAGAAGGCCCGTTGACGGGCGGGGCCAGGGAAGCTTCCCGCGTCCTCGGTGAGCTCTCGGATAGCCAGGTCGTCCAATCTTTTCTGGATGGACAGGCCCGGGCTTTCGGAGAACTGGTGGACCGTTACGACAAGCGCCTCCTGAATTTCGTATATCGGACTGTAGGGGATCGGGAACGGGCCCAGGACCTCGTCCAGGAGACGTTTGTACGGGTGTACAGGCATCTACACCGATTCGACCAGACCAAGAAGTTCTCCACCTGGATCTATACCATCGCCAGCAACCTGGCCAAGAATGAGCTCCGTAATCGGTCCCGGAATCCTTTGGTCCTGTTCCAGACCATCAAGAAAAACTGGGAGGCAGACCATCGGCCACTGGAGTGGGAAGACACCAAGCTCCGTCCAGACGACCTTTACCGGAAGCGCCACCTCAAGAGGTTGGTGGAGGATGCGGTAGCCCAACTCCCCGAACATCATCGCATCGTGTTCGTCCTCCGGGAGCTGGAAGGGAAGACCTACGAAGACATCGCCGACATTACCGGGTGTAACCTGGGGACGGTAAAGAGCCGGTTGAACCGGGCTCGGAACAACTTCGCCCGGATCATCGCCCCGCTGTTGGATTAGGGTCGAACCCCAACCGTCCGCTTTTCGTGTCGACGGCCTCTCCGAAAGGGGAGGCCGTTTTCTTACAGACGGATCAGGAGGGGCGGGAACAAATGGCGCCGGAGATCACAGGTGAGGGAACCTGACTGGTCCCTGGAACGTACCAGACATGGTCACAGGTTCACCCGATCCGGGGACGTTTTCCCGGAGGGAGTTTTTTGGCGTCGATGGACTGTTCGGAGTTTCTGGATCTGTCGTCGGAGTTTCGCGACCGCCAGACGAGAGAAGTCGAGACCCGGGACGTGGAGGCCCACCTGGCTTCCTGTCCTCGGTGTCGCGAATACCGAGACGCCCTCGAGAAGGGCGTTGGCTTCCTCCGTTCCATCCCTCCCCTGGACGTTCCCGAAGATTTTCTCCCCCGTCTCAACCACCGAATCTACCACGTAGAGGATGGTGCCAGCCTGGCCCGGGAGACCATCGGGTCCGGGGCCACTACGTTGGCGGTACTCACCGTGGCGCTGTTGCTGGCTGTCGCCGCTTGGAGCCCCAGAGCCGGAAATCGAGGTTCAACTCTCGAGCTTCCAACCGTCGTGGTGGGCGCGCCTCGAGCCAGGACCTTCACCTTGGTCGGTCAGGGGCCTACCTTCCCAGGAGACCCATCCTTTTTCACTACTGCGGATTTCCAGGATGGACCCTGGGGTGACACGCACCGACTTCTCTTCGAATACTCCTCCCTTTCCGAGCGCCGGCGTGGGTTGGCTCTCACCCGGGTCGGAGTCCAGTAACGTTTGTTTCCCACGACAGCCGTGACCTCCGTCGCTCCCCTCGGCATCCCGGGTCGGGATAAGGGTGGCGCGTTCTTCCTTCACGGGCGAGACGAGTTCCGAAAGGAGGAGGCCGGCCGGGCCCTTGTGGACTGGCATCTGGACCCGGCTACGAAGGACTTCAACTTCGATCCTTTGAGAGGCTCGGAGGTGGATGTCGAGTCTCTGGCATCGGTTCTGGCCACACCCCCGATGATGGCGGAGTGGAGGGTCGTCCTTCTCCGAGAAGTGGAGGGTCTGGCCTCCAGCACCCGGGCCAGGGAGGCCCTCCTGACCGTGGCCAAGGATCCGCCTCCTGGCCTGGCCCTCATCATGCTCGCGTCCATCCCCCGGGACTCGAAAGCGAAGTTCTACCGTGAGCTGAAAAAAGCCACGCGCTCCGTCGAATTCCAGGAGATCAGTGCCAATGACGTCCCGGGCTGGCTCGTGGAGTGGGCGGAAAGCCGACACGGCGTACCCATGGATATGGAGGCAGCTCGGGCTCTGGGGAGTGGGCTAGGGACGGATCTAGGGGTGTTGGCGAAGGAGGTCGAGAAGCTGGCCGGTTCGGTGGATGGGGGAGGTCGAATCGACCTTGCCCTGGTGAAGAAGGCAGGAACCAGGGTTCCCAGTCAGGACCGGTGGGAATGGATGGACCTGATTGGCGCGCGTGAGTTCGAGAAGGCCCTGGCGGGGCTGCCGGTACTCTTCTCACAAGGGGAGTCAGGGGTATACCTCACGATGGGTCTCGCCACTCACCTGCTGCGCCTGGGTTTGGCCCGAAGTGGAGGGAAGGCGATGTTGGAGGAGGCCCTCCCCTATCACCAGAAATGGCTCTCTCGTCCCCTTATGCAACAAGCCAGGTCCTGGACTCTGGAGAGTCTTCAGGAGGCCCTCTCGGGCCTGCGGCGGGTGGACCGTCTCTTGAAGTCCAGCACGATCCCTGAGGATCAGGTCCTGGAGGAGTGGCTTCTAGGGCTGATGTTGAGGGAGAAGGAAGGGCCCGCATGAGGACTCCCCGTTGGTTCCGGATCGTCTCTTTCCTGATTCCTCTGTACCCAAGCGTGGCCGGGGCTCAGGAGAACCCTGGCCTCTCCCGGGTGGAGTCTCTGATTGAAGAAGGCCAGATCCTGCGGGCTCGGGAAGTCCTAGAGGTCTGGTGGGAACGGTTGGGCCCCACCGTCGACAGGGAGTCGCGTCAGCGGAGCCTTTGGTTGAGGGCCCGCCTGACGGTGGACCCCTCCATGGCCGAGCTGGATCTTCGGCGGCTGGTTCTTGAGTTCCCCGGAGGGGATTTCTCCGACGACGCGTTGCTCCGACTGGCTCAAGGAGCCGACCTTCGCGGAGACCTGGCCCAGGCTCATGGCCACTACTCAGCGCTAGTTCGAGGATACCCCTCCAGTCCGCACGTCTCTCTTGCTCGTGGTTGGCTCTCCAACGCAGGGCCAGAAGTCGAGGCTCTGGCGGCGGCCACGAACGCGCAAGAGGAGGAGTCGAGCCCGCGGCTCCTCGGGAGCGAGGGAGCCATAACCGTCCAGCTCGGAGCCTTCCGAAGTCTTGATGGAGCTCGCTCCCTGGAAGCCAACCTTCGGAGGGCTGGCTTCAATCCACGGATTGTCACCGTAGCGGGCAGCGACCTGTTTCGGGTCCGAATTGGGCGCTTCCCGGACCGAGAAGAGGCTGGCCGGCTGCGCCGAACGCTGGCCCGGGCCGGTTTCGAATCCACTATCGCGATGGACGTGCAGGCGGAAGAGAGGATCGGGTGAAGGATCAAGAACCTCCCCCCATGGGTCTGGTGGTTATCCTGGCGGAAGACAATGACGACCATGCCCTCCTCATTCGAATGGCTCTGGAGAGAGCAGCCCCCAAACCGGTGGAAATCCACCGAGCCCACACCGGAACGGAGGCCGTAGAGCTCGTGCGAAGTCTCCGGCCGGACCTCCTCCTTCTCGACCTGAAGATGCCGGGGAAGACGGGGCACGAAGTCCTCGAGGTCATAAAAACCGACAACCAGCTCCGGAAGATCCCTGTGGCCGTGTTGACCTCCTCTGATCGGGACGAGGATATCGCCAGGAGCTATGGCCTTGGGGGAAACCACTTTCTCACGAAGCCGGAAGACCCGGCTGAGTTGGAGCTCCGGCTCAGGGCCCTGTTGGCGAATCTCCCGGAGATGGGTGAGATCCGCCGCGGGCTCGGTGAGGTAGCCCCAACGGCAGAGAGCGCCCTGGGCCCCAACGCCCTGCAGCGACGAACCCTCTTCAGCTGGGGGGCCATCGTCATCTTGATGGGTGTTTTGTATTTTTTCGGCCGTTGTAGTGGCGCATTCGGCTAGGGGAGGGAGGGTTCGGGGGCGTTCCCAAAGGAAGGGAGGGGGCCGGTGGGAAGTATGCCCATCGGCCCCCTGACGTTCCTCCCCACGTGCAGCCGCACCTCCAGTGTCGTCCTCCTCCCTAGAGAGCGTCCAGGGCCCTTTTCATTCGCTCCCCGACCTCGTCCGCGAGGGGGCCGATGTCATCTCTTCCTGTGATCCCGAGCTGGACCTCCGGATTGATGACTGCAACCACCGACTGACCTTCGGAGTCGCCTTCGTAGACGACCACATTACAGGGGAGAAGAAGACCGATATCCTCCTCCGCCGTGAGGGCCTTGTGGGCCAGGGTTGGGTTGCACGCCCCAAGGATCCGGTAGGGCTTGAAGTCCACGTCCAGCTTCTTCTTGAGGGTTGCTTTCACATCGATCTCCGTCAGGATCCCGAAGCCCTCCTTTTGAAGTTCTTCTCTCACTCGCCGATCGGCCTCCTCTACCGAGAGGGAGACCGTCTTCTTGAATCCGTATGCGGGATTTGCCGATTCCAAGGGAACGCTCCTGCTTCAAGAGAGTTATTGTGACCAGCCTTCGATGAAAGTAATGCTCCACAAAGGGTGGGGAAGGGTTACCAGGGAACCTTCCCATCTCTTGGCGGTTCTTTTTTAGGGGCGTGAACCCGAACCTGGAAATGGCATGGCCGAAACCCTCCCACTCGATTCCCAAAAAGGCAACGGGCTTACCGTTGTAGATCTTCCTGTCGATGGGATTCACTGTGCCGGTTGTGTTTCCAGAGTCGAGAAAGCTCTGGTCGGCGTGGAGGGAGTCCGGGATGCGACGGTCAACCTGGCGACTGGCGAAGCCAGGATTTCCTTCTCCAAAGGGCTCCTCTCCACGGGGGCCATCGTGGAGGCGGTGAACGGGGCTGGATACAGTGTTCCCACCGGCGTCACCGAAGTGGCGATCGAGGGGATGCACTGTGCAGCTTGTGTCGGGCGAGTGCAGCGTGTTCTGTCCGGGGGGGTGGGGATCCTCGACGCCGAGGTGAACCTGGCGACCGAGTCTGCCCGTCTCCGGTTCGTCCCTGGGATGATGAATCGGGAGGATCTGGCCGAGGTGGTGCGGAAGGCCGGATATGGCCTCCGGGAAGAGGAAGAAGGGGGTTTCGAGGAAGCCCTGAAGAAACGGGAAGCGGAGCGAGAGGGGGAGTACAAGGACCTTCTCCGGCGGTTCTGGGTCGGGGCGGCTCTTGGGGCACCCGTCGCCATTATCGGACATGCCCACCTGATCCCGGGTCTCCAGGCACTGAGCCACGGCACCCTCAGGATCCTCTGGATGGTCAGCGGACTCCTCACCATCCCCATCATGACCTACGTGGGCCGACGGTTCTTCACCGGTGCCTGGACCGCATTCCGACATCGGGACGCCACCATGGACACCCTTGTCGCCCTGGGTACCGGGTCGGCGTGGATCTACTCAACGGTGGCTGTGCTTCTTCCGGAGATCTTTCCAGAGGGGACGGCACACCCTTTTTATGAAGCCACAGCCGTAGTGATCACTCTGGTCATGCTGGGACAAGCCCTGGAAGCTCGGGCAAAAGGGCGTACATCCATGGCCCTCCGCCGCCTCATGGACCTCCGGCCCAGAACGGCCCGGGTTTTGAGAGGAGGAGAAGAGGTCGAGATCCCGGCGCAGGACGTACAAGTCGGGGACCTGGTTGTGGTTCGCCCCGGAGAGAAGATTCCGGTGGACGGAACGGTGACCGAGGGAGCGAGCGCGGTAGACGAGTCCATGGTTTCGGGGGAAAGCCTGCCCGTGGACAAGGGGGGCGGGGATTCCGTCGTGGGCGGAACCATGAACCGTTCCGGGAGCTTTCGCTTCCGAGCGGGCCGAGTAGGAAAAGACACCGTCCTGGCTCAGATCGTGGAGATGGTACGGGCCGCCCAGGGGTCGAAACCCTCCATCCAGCGGATGGTCGACCTGGTGGCCGGGTATTTTGTTCCAGCCGTCATGATCGTTTCCACCCTCACCTTCGCCTTCTGGTACACGTACGGCCCCGAACCCCGCCTGAGCTTTGCCGCCGTGGTGGCGGTGGCAGTCCTGGTCATCGCTTGCCCCTGTGCCCTTGGACTGGCCACACCCATCAGCATCATGGTTTCGGTGGGGAAGGCCGCGGAAGGCGGGATCTTGGTCCGGAACGGAGACGCCCTTCAGGCAGCTCGGCAGATCGACACGGTGGTCCTGGACAAGACGGGCACCATCACCCGAGGAGCCCCGGCTCTGGAAGGAGTCTACCCTTCCGGCGAAGTGACCGAGGAGGAGCTTTTGGGCCTCGCAGCTTCAGCCGAGGATGGTTCGGAACACCCCTTGGCCGAGGCCATCGTCCAGGGTGTCCGGGACAGGAAGATCCCCTTCGAAAGGGTGGAAGGCTTCGAGTCCCTTCCGGGGAAAGGCGTGAGGGCCTCAGTGAAGGGAGCCCAGCTCCTGGTGGGGAGCCAAGGGTTTCTGGAGGAGGAAGGGGTGTCCGGGGAAACGGTCCAGACCATGGCCCAGGAGATCGCTCGGACCGGGGGCACGCCGATACTGGTTGCCCGGAACGGGGAGTTCCTGGGTGGGTTGGGGGTTTCGGACCCTGTGAAAGCCGATTCCGGAGCTGCGGTGGCCCGGCTAAGGGAGATGGGTTTGGAGGTGGTCATGCTCACCGGCGACCACCCGGTTACCGCCGCCGCCGTGGGTGCTGCAGTAGGGGTGGACCGGGTGAGAGCCCAGCTCCTTCCGGCAGAGAAAGCGGAGGCCGTCCAGCGACTGCAGCAAGAGGGACGCCGGGTGGCCATGGTGGGGGACGGGATCAACGATGCGCCTGCGTTGGCTCAGGCCGATGTCGGCATCGCCATGGGGTCCGGGACCGATGTCGCCATGGAGGCTGGAGACATGGTCCTCATGGGGTCCTCCCTCTCCGGCGTCGTCCACGCGCTGGAACTGTCCACAGCCGCCTTCAAGAACATCCGGCAGAACCTGTTCGGGGCCTTTTT
>CBDUAX010000175.1:0-8542 GCA_965365235.1 uncultured bacterium | reverse complement strand
TCGGCCGTGGGGGTTCGAGTCCCCCCTTTCGCATTTTTTTTGTGCAGTCTCACCAACAAACCAGAAATCGAGCAGGGAATGGCCATAGATCCGAGCACTCTCAGGATAGATCTCGAAGAGCAAGAGGCCTGGCGGCGGCGTCTGACGGTTACCGTCCCGGCTGGCACGGTGCAGAAGGAGCGGAACCAGATCATCCAGAAACTCGGGGGCCGCCTGAAGCTGCCGGGTTTCCGGAAGGGGAAGGTCCCAACCAATGTCGTGGAGCAGAAGCTGGGGCCGGCCGTCGACCAGGAGATGCTGGACAAAGTCATCGGCGATGCCTACAAGATCGCCCTGCAATCCCAGGAGCTTCAGCCCATCTCCGAAGGACAGGTCGAGGACGTGAAGTATGAGCCGCGCGAGGAGCTCACCTTCTCCATCTCCTTCGACGTCCAACCGGTCATCGAGTTGGAGCGATTGGGCGGATTTACCGTCGAACGACCCAAGATCGAGGTCGTTGATGAGGATGTGGATCGGGTCCTTGCCCGGCTTCAGGACCAGAACGGTGCATGGAAGCCCGTGGAGGACGGAGGTGCAGAAGACGGCAACCTGGTGACGCTGGCCATCCAACGCCTGGAAGAGGGGGAACCGGTGGGTGAGAGTCGACCATACGAGATCGTATTGGGAGACAAAGAGGCCATCCCGGATGTGGAGGACGCCATCCGCACCCTCTCCGTCGGAGAAACAGGGGACTTCACCGTTACCTTCCCTGAGGATTTCTCCGACGAAGAACGGCGTGGGGAGAAAGAACACCTTCGAATCACGCTGGAAGCCAGAAAAACCAAGGAACTCCCGGAGCTCACCGATGAGTTCGCCAGTTCTCTCGGTGATTTCGAAGATCTGAATGCCCTTACGGCCCGTGTCAGGGAGGACCTGGAGAAAGAAGCGGAGGGTCAAGCTGAGAGTGTAGTCAGGGGACAGATCTTCGAGAATCTTCTGGAGGCCAATCCATTCGACGTCCCTCGGTCCATGGCAGAGCGGTACATGGAGTCGGTCCTGGGAGACACATCGAAGCTGGACCCCGAAATGGTGGCCCAGACCCAGGAGAGCCTCCGGCCCGAGGCCGAGAAGACGGTGAAACGGATTCTCCTCATCGAGAGGATCGCCGAGCTTCAGGGGCTTCGGGCCTCGGAAGACGAGGTGGACGACCGCGTTCAGGAGATCGCGGAAAAGAACGACATGAAGCCCGGTCAGGTATACAGCAACCTTCAAAAAGCCGGAAACCTGGAATCGCTGGAGCGGGAGATCACCGAACGGAAAGTCTGGGATTTCCTACTGGAGCAATCCACGGTCAAGGAGGCCTAACCCGATGCCCATCTATCCCCCCTATGTCATCGAGCGTACCAGCCGAGGCGAGCGAAGCTACGACATCTTCAGCCGTCTGCTCATGGACAGGATCATCTTCCTTGGAAGCGGAATCGACGACAACGTAGCCAACATCATTATCGCTCAGCTCCTCTTCCTGGACGCCGAAGACCCGGAGCGGGACATCTACCTGTACATCAACTCCCCGGGAGGGAGTGTGTACTCGGGGCTGGCCATCTACGATACCATGCGCCACCTGCGGGCGCCGGTTTCCACTTTTTGCGTTGGGATGGCCGCCTCCATGGCGGCGGTCCTGGTGGCTGCCGGGGAAAAAGGCAAACGAGCCGCCCTCCCCAACTCTCGAATCATGATTCATCAGCCCTCTTCCGGAGCCCACGGAACGGCGGCCGACATCGAGATCGCGGCCAAAGAGATCCTCCACATTCGGGAGCGATTGAACGAGATCCTGGCCGAGCACACCGGTCAAACCACGGAGCGGATCGCCGATGACGTGGATCGGGATCGGTTCATGAGCCCGGTGGAAGCGGCGGAGTACGGGCTCATCGATCGGGTCCTCGAGGCCGGAGACATCGGGCGAGAGGGCAGAAGGCCGGCAGACCTGGAAACCTCCGAAGAAACTTCGGAATGACCGTGGACCGGCCGATACTGGTGTTATTAGGGGTACTGAGTCCGGCGACGGAGGGGAGTCATGAGCGTGACCGGTGACAAGCATCTCCGGTGCAGCTTCTGTGGAAAATCAAAGGACAGCGTCAAGAAGTTCATTTCTGGGCCGTCCGTGTACATCTGCAATGAATGTGTCTCTCTCTGCAATGAGATTCTGGCCGAGGAGGAGGAACGGGAGGCCGTAGAGTCTCAGGTTCCCAGCCTCACGCCCATGGAGATCAAAGACATTCTGGACCAGTACGTCATTGGCCAGGATGATGCCAAGCGGGCCCTGGCTGTGGCGGTCTACAACCACTACAAGAGGGTGAACCATCAGGGTGTATTGGACGAGGTAGAGATCGAGAAGGCCAACATCCTACTCATGGGACCCACCGGTGTGGGGAAGACCCTCTTGGCCCAGACGCTGGCCCGGATGCTCCAGGTTCCCTTCACCATCGCTGACGCCACCACTCTCACCGAAGCTGGATATGTGGGCGAGGACGTGGAGAATATCCTGGTTCGACTCCTCCAAGCCGCGGACTTCAACGTGGCGGACTCGGAACGCGGCATCGTCTACGTCGATGAGCTGGACAAGATCGCACGGAAATCCGAAAACCCCTCCATTACCAGAGACGTTTCCGGGGAGGGGGTCCAACAAGCGCTCTTGAAGATCCTGGAGGGCACCGTGGCGTCGGTCCCCCCGCAGGGAGGCCGGAAACACCCGCAACAGGAATACATCCAGGTCGACACCCGAAACATTCTCTTCCTCTGCGGGGGTGCCTTCGACGGCCTCGAGAAGATCGTGGAGAGCAGGGTCGGCAAGCGTCAGATCGGGTTTACCGGGAAAGACGTGGAAACGGCCAGGGAAGACATGCTGAAGTTGGTGGAACCGGAAGACCTGCAACGTTACGGACTCATCCCCGAGTTGGTGGGTCGACTTCCGGTGACGGTCTCGCTGGATGAGTTGGACGAGGAGGCGTTGGTACGCATTCTTCAATAGCCCAAGAATGCTCTCCTCAAGCAATACACCAAGATGCTCGAGCTGGAGGGAATCGGGTTAACCTTCGAATCCGGAGCCATCGAGGCCATCGCCGCCAAGACGCTGAAGCGGGGCACCGGCGCCAGAGGGTTGAAAGCGGTCATCGAAGAGACGCTGAGGGACCTCCTCTTCGAACTTCCCTCTCGAACCGACGTACGGGAAGTGGTGATCACCAAAGAGGCTGTGGTGGAAGGAGTTCCGCCCCTCCTGGTCCTACGGGCCGGCGGAAAAAAGAAAGAGGCCTGAGAAACTTTCCCCCCTCGTGAATAAAATGCGAGGGGTTTCGACCTTTCCGCGCCATTTGTTCCGACTAACATAAGCGCCGCAGACGGACCTCAAGATGTTCGGTCTGGCTCGCGGCGTTTTCCCTGTCCCTCATCGCACAGCTGAGTCTCCGCATGCCCATCCTCAACCGGATCGACGGCCCCGTCGAGGTGCCAGAAGAGCTCCCCGTCGTTGCCCTGCGGGATCTGGTTTTTTTTCCGTACATGGTTCTCCCGCTCCTCATCGGTCGCCCCCCGTCTGTGGCGGCCATGGAGGCTGCAGAGGACCAGGACAACCTGCTCCTCCTGGTGGCCCAACGGGACGCCGACGTCATGGACCCGGAGGAGGAGGACCTGTATGCCCTGGGGACCGTGATCCGGGTAATTCAGAAGACGGATCTACCGGATGGCACCGCCCGGGTGGTCATGGAGGGTTTGGGCCGAGCCCGCATCGAGTCATTCCTGTCGGGCGACAGAGGATTTCGGGCCCGGGTTGTCCTCCAGGAGGGTGGGGAGCTCGAGAGCCCCGACGGGGTCGGCACGGAGTTGGAGGCCGTGGCCCGGGGCGTCCGCCGGCTCTTTGAAGACTACATCCAGCTCAACGACCGCCTGCCTGATGAGTTGGCAGGAACGCTTGCCACGGTCCAGGATCGGGTTCGGCTGGCTCACATGATTTCAGGCCATCTCCTCATCTCCTCCATGGAGAAGCAGGAGCTTCTGGAAGCCTCCTCGGTGGAGACTCACTTCGAGGTCTTGAGGGAGATTCTGGTGCGCGAGCTGGAGATCCTCCGCATCGAGGAGAAGCTGGACGAACAAATTCAGCGGCAGATGGATACGGGCCGGAAACAGCTCTACCTGCAGGAACAGTTGAAGGCCATTCACAAAGAGTTGGGGGCGAGTGAAGGCGAATGGGCGGAGGTGGAGGCGGCCATCCTGGGGGCCCCGCTCCCAGCCCACGCACGAGAACGGGCAGAGAAGGAGCTGGATCGCCTGAAGCACATGAATCCGGTCGCTCCGGAGGCCGCCGTAATCCGGACCTACCTCGACTGGATCGTCTCCCTTCCCTGGATGGAAAAGACCGAAGACAATCTGGATGTAACCCACGCCGCAGGAATTCTGGATGGGGCCCACTTCGGACTCGACGAGGTCAAGGAACGGATCCTCGACCACATCGCCGTCCTCTCCCTGGTGGGGGATCTTCAGGGTCCGATCCTATGTCTGGTGGGGCCACCCGGCGTCGGGAAGACATCTCTGGGCCGAAGTATCGCCCGGGCCCTGGGGAGGGAGTTCGTTCGCGCCTCTCTGGGTGGGGTCCGGGACGAAGCAGAGATTCGAGGCCACCGACGGACCTACGTGGGGGCGCTCCCGGGCCGGGTCGTCCAGGGGATGAGGAGGAGCGGGAGCCGGAACCCGGTCTTCCTTCTGGACGAGGTGGACAAGCTGGCCCGAGACTTCCATGGAGACCCGGGGGCGGCGCTGTTGGAGGTCCTTGACCCGGAGCAGAACAAGACCTTCACCGACCACTACCTGGAACTGGAATACGACCTCTCCGACGTTCTGTTCATTGCCACTGCCAACACCCTGGCCGGCATCCCGGAGCCCCTCCGGGATCGTATGGAGATCATTCGGATCCCCGGCTATCTGACCACGGAGAAGAAAGCCATCGCCCAGCGCTTCTTGTGGCCGAAGCAGGCGGGGCGCCACGGTTTGGAATCCGGCGCCGTGACGCTGGCAGGTGATGCCCTTGGTGTCATCATCCGGGAGTATACCCGGGAGGCCGGGGTACGGGAGTTGGAGCGGAGAATCAGTGGGGTCGCCCGGAAGCTGGCACGGGGCCTGGCAGAGGGGAAGACCAGACCCGGCGAGGCCCAGGAGGTGGGAGCTCGGGCCCTTCGGGAGCTCCTGGGTCCCCCACCCTACCTCCCGGAGCCCCGGGAAGAGGGGGCCGCCCGTTCGGGAATCGCCAACGGTCTGGCCTGGACCGCCGCGGGCGGGGAGATCCTGGACGTTGAGGTTGCGGTTGTACCGGGAACGGGGAAGATCCAACTGACCGGAACGCTGGGCGACGTCATGAAAGAGTCCGCCTTCGCTGCACTGACCTACGCCCGCTCACGGGCCAGGGTGTTGGGCCTGGACTCCCAGTTCCACCAGGAGGTGGATATCCACATTCACATCCCGGAGGGAGCCACCCCCAAGGACGGGCCCTCGGCCGGCATCACCATCGCCGTTGCTCTCATCAGTGCCCTTACCGATATCCCGACCCGATCCGATGTGGCCATGACAGGAGAGATTACTCTCCGGGGCCGGGTCCTGGGCGTGGGTGGCATCAAGGAGAAGGCCGTCGCCGCCCACCAGGGCGGGATCAGCACGATCATCCTACCCTCCACCAACGCCGGAGACATCGAGCTCTTGCCCGACGAGGTCAAGGATTCCGTTGAGTTCGAGTTGGCCAAGACGATGGATGAGGTTTTGGACCGGGCGCTGGTAACCCCACCGACGGCCCGCCTGGATTCTTCCCCCAGAGAGCTCCTGGAGGGGACCACCGATCCGGGAGTCCAGCTCTCACAGTGATCATCCGATCCGTTGAATTCGCCGGGGCGGTAGCCACCACCGGAGGCCCCATGCCGGGGACCCTTCCCCAGGTTGCCTTCTCCGGGCGGTCGAACGTTGGGAAATCCTCCCTCATCAACGTCCTTTTGTTGCGCACTCGGAAAAAGATCGCCAAGGTCTCCGCCACGCCGGGAAAAACCCAGACCTTGAACTTCTACAACGTCAACGGGCATTTCTTCCTGGTGGACCTCCCCGGATATGGGTTCGCCCGGGCGCCGGGGCCGGTTCGAGAGGCCTGGAGAGAGATGGTGGAGTGGTACCTTTCCCGAGAGGGTGAGTTGAAAGGGGTGGTCCATCTGGTAGACGGGCGCCACCCCCCTTCCCCGCTGGACCTGGAGATGATGGAGTATCTGGGAGAAATCGGCCTCCCGGCGTTGGTGGTACTCACGAAGATGGACCGGGTGGGCAAAGCCAAACGCAAACGAACGGTGGAGGAAGCGGCGAAGGCTCTGGGACTGGACGCAGAGCAGCTCCTTCCCTTTTCTTCGAAGACCCGGGAAGGTCGGGAGCTTCTTCTGGAGGCGTTGGAAGCGCTTTTGCCTCCTCCTCCGCAGATGGATGGGGTGGGGTAGCGGTGAGGGAGGAGTCCTTCTTTTCGCGGGAGGGAGAATGAGGCGACGGCCGCTTCCCTTTGTACCGGTAGCGTTGTTCTTGGCCGCCTGCGGTCCGGTTTCAGCGCCAGGATCCCCGTCCCCCACCCCCGATGAGCCGCCGGGGGGAATGGGCACCTCCGAGTCCTCTCTCCTGGTCCCACCAGGGTTTGGCACCCTCCTCCAGGATCAGATAACCCTCCGGGTTCAGGCACGGGACCTCCTCATCAAAGTCACACCATTGGAGGAGTGGGTGATCCGCCTCACGGCCCCTGACACCTACGCCAGGTTGCGAGGGATGGCCGAGAGTTTCGGCCAACGGGCAGCCGCCGAGACCCTGTCTCCTTCATCATCCCTCTTCCTGGTGAGCTTCTTCAGCTATCAGCCTGATGTGCCCTATGAGCCCGAGGCTCTTCTCCTGGTGAACCGGGGGCTTCGGTTCCGACCGTCGGGTATCGCAGCCGTTACACCCTCCTGGGGCACTCAACGCCTGGGCCAGCAGGAAACCCGAATGGCCGTGTACGCCTATGAGGGAGGGATGGATCTGGAGACGGACCTGACTGCGGAGTATCAGGGGGTCCGGAACGAAATCTGGCGGGACGGAATCGTGCCTCTCCTGAGGGCGGAGATGGCCAAGGTAAGGGCCAGGGCCGGCGGATCCTGACCTCCGGAGCCCGGTCGGGTGCTCCGACCCGGTGGGGGGGAGGCCGGCACTAGCACCCGTCAGAGGCCATTTCCCGCGACCCTCCTGAGGTCTAGGCTTCCTCCAGTCCGTACTTCTTGATCTTCCTGTAGAGGGTTCGCTCTCCGATCCCCAGCTGTTCAGCGGCCTTTCTCCGGTTTCCGCCTACCTCGTCCAGGGCCAGTGCGATGGCTTCCCTCTCCAGATCTTCCATGCTCATCCCCTTCCGGAAGACCACCCTGCCCTCTTTTTCCGCTGGGGTATGGACGGCTGGATCCTCGGGCCAGGAGTCTTGAGGGAGCTGGCTGGAGGAGGGGATACCGCCCTCTCCGCCACGCCCCCACTGCTCTCCCCCCTCCGGGGCTTCCGGGAACCCACCCGTTTCGGACTCAACCGAGTCGGACCAAAGCCCCCCATCGGCGGGCTCGCTGCCGTCGATGCCGGACTGCGCCGACGTGAACGAGTCGCCGCCATTGGTCGAGCGGTGGACCTCGATCCCGCCGTAGGCCGTTGGGCCTGGAACACCAAACTCCCCTTCTTTCCGATACCGGTCGAAATCCCTCCTCAGATCGTCGATATCCATCCGGAGGTTGACCAGGGTCCGAAAGACGAATTCCAACTCCGGCCGGATCGAGCCGCCGCCCTCGTCGCCGGAGTGGGTCACAGCTCTCGGAATGGGAGCGGGTAGAATCCCCCGGCTTCGGGGATAGCGAACTTCTCCCGGGATATCCTGGGCTTCGATCCTCCGTCCGGGGGCCAGAACCACCATACTCTCCACCAGATTCCTGAGCTCCCGGACATTCCCTGGCCAGCTGTGGGCCATGAGGATCCGCATGGCTTCGTCGGAGATCCCTACGAAGGTCCGGTCGTGCCGTTCGCTTGCGTCCCGAACAAACTCGGAGACCAGAAGTGGGATGTCTTCTTTTCGCTCCCGGAGAGGGGGGAGACCGATATGGAGGACATTCAAACGGAAATAGAGATCCCTTCTGAAATCCCCGATCTCCACCAGGGTCCTCAGTTCCTGGTTGGTGGCGGCAATCACCCGGACGTCCACCCGGATGGATTTCTCTCCCCCTACCCGGAAGAACTCCCGTTCTTCCAGAACCCGAAGGAGCTTGGTCTGGGTCGAAAGGGGCATCTCACCGATCTCATCCAGGAATACCGTCCCGCCCTGGGCCAATTCGAACAGACCTTTCCTGGAGTCGATGGCTCCGGTAAAGGCTCCTTTTTCGTGGCCGAACAACTCGCTCTCCAGGAGCGTGTCGGAGAGCGCGGCCACATTCACCGGAATGAAAGCGTTGTGCCTCCGTGGGGACAGTGCGTGCACCCCTCTGGCAATGAGCTCCTTGCC
>CBDUAX010000174.1:0-8569 GCA_965365235.1 uncultured bacterium | reverse complement strand
GATCCGCCAAGAGGTCACGAGCCGGTGCAGGGGAGTGTTCCACGGGGGTCCCTTGGGGGGGCGATACTGGCTGAGTGGAGGGGTTGGGCCCCAGGGTCAGAGCGAAGACCTCCCCTTGGGTGGCTGCTTCCGGTTGGGGTCCCGAGAGAAACACCAGGGAGACCCCCGGGAGGAAGAGGGCCAGGGGAAGAAACGTCTTTGAAGGGAGAGCCCGCATGGTTTGGGGGTAAGACTCCGGGTGAGGCCTCCGGAGACGGGGCCTACGGGTTTTTTTGGTTAGCTCAGGGTTCCCGGGGTTCGGGACCCAACAAACTTACGCTTTTGGCCCGCAGAGGCTACAGAGGCCTGTAAGTTCCAGCCGGTACCCCGTCACGGAAAACCCACTCAGTTCCTCACCAAGCTCCTGGAGGTCACCTTCGGAAAACTGACCGGAGACATCCAGGACCCGTCCACAGGACACACAACGGGCATGATGGTGTGGGTCCGTTCGGGCGTCGTACCGGGCCGATCCGTCACTGTAGCTGAGCTTGATGGCCAGCCCACAGGACACCAGTGTTTCAAGGCTCTTGTAAACGGTCGCGAGGGAGATGCCCGGCACATCGGTCCGGACCTCCTGGAAAACCTCGTCGGCGTTTGGGTGGCTGGTGGTGGAGGAGAGGAAGGTATAGACTGCCGCTCGTTGCTCGGTGTACCGATGGCCGGTTTCTTCGAGGGCCTTCCGAAGGCGGGTAGTGGCCATCTCTTGGGAGTTCAGCATGCTTTCAGGCATTCTCAGAGTCGGTGAGACTGTTTTCTCAGGTAATATTCAAAGCTAGTCGGGTATCTTTGGATGTCAATATTGATTCTCATTAACCCTGGGAGTCCCCCTTCCTCCAGGCGTTTTCCCCAATGGCCTTTGTCGGGATAAGATGAAAATGGCGGAGGATCCCCACGGAACCGGCCCCCTTTTGACCCTCGAGCCCTTCCTCGATGCCGTCCGAGAAGGGCTGGAGGAGGAGGGGTGGGAGCTCTCCGGGCTCCAGAAAACCACGAGCTACGAATTCGAGGGACGCTGGGCCGGCGAGTCGTCCAGGAGCGCCTATCTGTTCTTCCACAAATCCGGATTGTCGGAGTGGGCCAGCATCGATGGGTTTCTCGACGAAACCAGCCGGGGGTTGAAGGGGAACCTTGCCCTGGTCCTGGATGGGCCACCGCTGGGGGAGATTCCGGATCCTGCCGAAGCTTTGGGAACGCTGGCGGAGATTGCCAAGAAGGAATTACCCAAGGGCTATCGGGCCCCCCTTACCCTGCGGTACCGACTGTCCTCCCCCAAAAAGAGCCCGGCCATCGCCGACACCGAGATCCGGTTCAAGCTCCTCATCCCCAGGAAGGCGATGGAAACGGGGTTCTCCGCGGTCTCCGTACTGGCCGCAGCGGTGGCCAGGGCCTTTCAGGCGGTGCTGGAGTCCCCGAAGTTGGAGCCATTCTGGCCTGCGGAGGAAGAGTCCGGGAGTGTCGGGGAATAGGGGGTCGGTCGCCTGCCACGGAGAAGACGGAGGCCGTTCCCGATGACGACGATGGTGCTGCCCTCGTGGCCGATCACTCCTGCGGGGAGACTGATATTCCCCGACAGGGCCAGCAGCACCAGGATGAAGATGACCGAAGAGGCGAAAACGAGGTTCTGAAGAACGATCCTGCGAGCTCGAAGGCTGAGCTGTCGGGCGTAGGAGACCCCACCCAGGTCGTCCCCCATGACCACGACGTCGGCTGTTTCCAAAGCCACATCTGTCCCTGCTGCCCCTAGCGCGATCCCCACATCGGCCGTCGCCAGAGCCGGCGCGTCGTTCACACCGTCCCCCACCATGGCCACCGGTCCGAATTTTTCTCTGAGCTTCTCCACCGCCTCCGACTTTTCTTGAGGTAACAGGCCGGCGAAGAACGAATCCAACCCCACCTGCTCGGCAATGGAGCGGGCGGTCCGTGGCCCGTCACCGGTGATCATGGCGATATGTTGGATGCCGGTGGATCGAAGTTCATTCAGCGTCTCCCGGGCCCCGAGCCTGGGTTGATCGGCGATGACGAAGGCCCCGACATGAGAACCGCCGGCGGCCACAAAAACAGGGGAAGCCGCCTCGCGGCCGCCCTCCTCCAGCCACCTGGAGAGGATCTCCGGTGCGGGAGATCCGATCCGCTCCTCGATCCACTCTCCCCGTCCGACCGAGATCTCGATGCCTTCCACCACTCCTTCGATCCCCAGGCCGGGGAAGGACTGGAAGGACCTGGGCTCGGGGATGGTCAACCCCAGGGCCTCTACTGCCCTAAGGATCGCCTGAGCCACATGGTGCTCGCTCCGGGATTCCAGGCCAGCCACCAGCCTGAGGAAGTCCTCATCTTCCAGAGAAAGGCCCGGGCAATGCCCACGGGGTCCTCCTGTGGTCTCTACCACCGGACAAACCCGTTCCGGAAGCCGGGTCATCACCTGGGCCACGTCGGGGCTGACCATCATCTGCCGGGGGTTGTCCCCCTGGAGAAGGTGGAAGAACCCTGCCACTTCCGGCCGCCCCTGGGTCAGGGTCCCGGTCTTATCGAAAGCCACGGCCGTGACCCCCGCCAAGGCGTCCAGGTGGGCCCCTCCTTTGAAGAGGATGCCGCTTCGCGCCCCGTTGGATACCGCGGAAACGATTGTCGCGGGGATGGAGATTACCAGGGCGCAGGGGGATGCAACGACCAGAAGGGTCATGGACCGATAGAACGACTCGTCGAACCCCCATCCGAGGAAGAAGATGGGCAGGACGATGGCGACGACGGCCCCCAGGAGAACCACCGCCGCGTAGGTGCTCTCAGCCTCCTCGATCCAACTCTGGGCCGGGGCCTTGCCCTCCCGTGCATCTTCCACCATCCGGATGACCCGGGCCAGTGTGGAGTCTTCGGCTGCCCGGCTCACCCGAACGTCCAGGCTCCCCGATGTGTTGAGCGTTCCGGCGAAGACGTCGTCCCCGACTTTCTTCCGGAGGGGCACGGCCTCACCCGTGAGTGTCGATTCATCGACCGGCGATTCGCCCGCCACGACCACACCGTCCATTGGAAGGCGCTCGCCGGGCCGTACCCGAATCACGTCCCCGGGCGAGAGTTCCTGGATCGGGACCGTGCTCTCCCCCTCTCCTTGGACCAGGGCCGCCTCCTCGGGCCTCAGCTTCATCAGGGCCTTGATCGAGCGGCGTGTTCGCCCGAAGGCGAAGGTCTCCAGGGTGTTCCCCAACGAAAAGAGGAAGAGAAGGATGGCCCCCTCGGCCCAATGGCCGAGGAATGCCGCCCCCCCGGCCGCGGTTACCATGAGGAGATCCACCTCCAAGCTGGCCTTGGCCAGGCCTCTGATCGCCTCCCAGGTGGCCTCCCATCCACCGGCGAGGGAGGAGATGGCATAGAAGATCAGGCCAAGCCCAGCGAGGTCCAGAAATGCTTGAGTCCCGGCGCCCAGGAGCCCGAATAGCGCGCAGACGGCGGTGGAGACCGCCAGTGGTTGCCATCTGGGACCATCGGGGTCCCCCTGGACTAGAGCGCCCTTCCCTGGATGGTGAAGGGGTTCTTGCTTACTGATCTGGGGCTCTCCCGTCGAGATCTTCAACGCTCTTCCGTCTCCCTGAAGGGCCGTCACGCTGCCATCAAGCCATTGGCTCCGTGCTTCGATTTCGCAAGAGGGACGTCCCAATGAGAACGAGGGTCAACTTCAAGCGTATGACCCAAGGTCAAACCGAAGGCCGGGAAGCCGGCGGAGGAACGGGGATTGGCCCAGATTCCCGAAGAGGGCTCCCTCCGAAAATGGCCCCCCGGTGTTATTCTTAGTGCTTACTTCTTTCGCCGGTTAAGGGGGTGTTCGCTTCCAGGGCTCGACCCCATTCCGACACCCCGACAAGGAGTAGCAACCATGCACGACGTGCTTCGAGCCAGGCTCCTGAGGAAGATCGAAAGCCTTCCGGAGGAGCAGGTTTACCAGATCCTGGATTTCATCGAGTTCCTGGAATCCAAGTACGCCAAGGAAAGCGCCCCAGAGGCCTCCGGGCTACAGAGCTTTGCCGAAAAACTTGAGGACCAACTGCGAAAGCGGACGGTGAGCCCGGCGAGTCTCCGGGAGGCGTTCCAACTCATAGCAGCTGCCGACAAGGTCCTCTCGAATGTTGCGAACGTTGGGAAAGAGCTCCTCGGGGACCTGAACGGAAGCACGGAGGACAAACCCGGGAAAGGGGGCGGGAAGGGGAGCAACCCCTCTAAACCAAAGGAATCCCACGGGCGCCCAGGTGAGGGGTCCGAAGGCGGACCAGGAAAGGGAGATCGCTCCTCCGGTTGAGGCACGCAGCCTGGGTTGACACCCTTCCAAACGTCCGGATATCATGGCCCATGGCAGAACTGTATGGGCTGATCGAGGGTGAGCGCTCGCCTGCCGGGATCCGAGTCCCGGCCCGGAGGAAGGCGGGCGCTGGTGATAGGTACAAGCTTCATTTCCAGGGAGGGACTCCATGGCGGAGGTCGTAGGAGACAGGGACAAGATTCTGGGAGAGGGTCTGACCTTCGACGATGTGCTTCTCGTACCGGGACATTCATTGGTTCACCCCCGAGAGACCTCGGTGGCGTCCATCTTCACCCGGAAGGTCGAACTGGCGATTCCCCTGGTCTCAGCTGCCATGGACACGGTGACCGAGTCCCGCATGGCGATCGCTATGGCAAGGGAAGGGGGCATGGGGATCATTCATAAAAACATGACCATCGACCGACAGGTCCATGAAGTGGACCGGGTAAAGCGGTCAGAGAGCGGGATGATTCTCAAACCCATCACCCTGGGTCCGGACGGGACGCTGGAGGAGGCCCATTCTCTCATGGCCCAGTTCTCCATCAGCGGGGTCCCCATCGTGGAAGAGGATGGGCGACTGGTGGGCATCGTCACCAACCGGGACCTGCAGTTCGAGAGCGATCTGAGTCAACGAATCCGAGACGTCATGACCTCGGAGAGCCTGGTGACCGTCCCGGTGGGGACCACCCTGGATGCCGCCGAGAGTCTACTTCACCGACACAGGATTGAAAAACTCCCGGTGGTGGATGACGAAGGCAAACTCCAAGGCCTCATCACGGTGAAGGACATCTTCAAGCGGCGGGAGTTCCCCAACGCCTGCAAGGATGAACACGGCAGGTTGAGGGTTGGGGCCGCCGTAGGAGCCTCCCCCCTCAAAGACCTGGAACGGGCCCGAGCCTTGGTGGATGCCGGTGTCGATGTCATCATCATCGATACGGCTCACGGACACTCCGAGGGGGTGCTTTTGGCTGTGGCCCGCATCCGGGAGGCGCTCCCTGATGTCCAGTTGATCGCTGGGAATGTTGCATCGGTGGAAGGGGCCAGGGCCATTCGCGACCGAGGCGGGGATGCCGTGAAGGTTGGGGTGGGGCCGGGCTCGATTTGCACTACCCGGGTGGTCACCGGAGTGGGGGTGCCACAGCTGACGGCCATCATGGAGGCGGTCCGGGGGGTGGAAGGCGAAATCCCCGTCATCGCCGACGGGGGGGGTCGGTACTCCGGGGATGTGGTGAAAGCGCTGGCGGCCGGTGCCCAATCTGTGATGATGGGGTCCATGTTCGCTGGGACTGAGGAGTCCCCGGGAGAGAGCTTCTTGCTGGAAGGGCGGAGATTCAAGGTCGTCCGAGGAATGGGGTCCCTCTCGGCCATGGAAGAAGGATCGGCCGACCGGTATTTCCAAGATCCCAGTGCGGGGAAGCAAAAGCTGGTTCCGGAAGGGATCGAGGCCCGGGTGCCCTACAAAGGGCCTCTATCGGATACCATTTTTCAACTGGTGGGAGGGCTTCGGAGTGGGATGGGCTACTGTGGCGCGGCTGATCTGGACCAGCTACGGGCCGAGGCGAGGTTCATCCGGATCACCCCCGGAGGCCTGAGGGAGTCTCACCCCCACGATGTGACCATCACCAGGGAAGCACCGAACTACCATTGATGAAGGGGTTCCCATGGCTGGGCCAATTGAGCCAACCATTGTGCCATCGGCATCGTCAAATCCCTGATGACGATCCTTCGACGAGGTTTCGACGGCCCTTCCCGTCGGCACGGGTCCGGCTCCTCCATCGGAGCCCCTTTCCGGTCTGGTGGTAGCTCCACAGGCTCCGCCACTCGGTGGACTGTTGTTGTTCTTCTTCTTCTTTTCGGTTCCACCGGTTGTGGCTCCCTTGTGGCCCCCACTCCTCCTTCGTCGGCTTCGCCCCGACCGACACCAACGGTGGTCGATCCGCCCCAGGCGTCCGTGCCCCAGGGAGCCGAGAGGAAACCGGAGGTCCTCCGGCGCCCTCCCTCAGCTCCTATGGACCCGATTCTGGAATCCCCGTGGGCCACTGCCCAGGGCATGGAAGAGGACGTCCTCTTCTGGTTGGAGTCCTTTCAGACCCGGGAAGCGGGGTTGATGCGGGAAGGCCTGACCCGCATGGGTCGGTATCGAGGGATGGTGGAGGACGAACTGGCCGCCCGGCGCCTCCCTCCCAGTCTGGCCTTCCTACCCATCGTGGAGAGCTGGTATATCCCCACAGCCATCAGTTGGGTCGGGGCCGGTGGCCTTTGGCAGTTCATGGCTCCGACAGCCCGAGGGATGGGCCTCCAGGTGACCCGCCTCGTGGACGAGCGTCGAGACCCCTTCTTGGCCACGCCTCTGGCGCTGGACTTTCTCGAATCTCTTCACCAGCAGTTTGGTTCGTGGTTTCTGGCTCTGGCGGCTTACAACGGCGGGCCTGGGCGTGTTCAGCGCCTTCTCCGGCGGCATGCACCCGGGGCTGAGGGCCACGACGGCTTGTTCCTGGATGTGCGGGAGGATCTTCCCAGAGAGACTCGGAATTTCGTTCCTCGCTTCCTGGCGGCGGCGCTCATCGCTCGTGACCCGGAGGCATATGGATTCGGGGACGTGACTCCAGAAAGTCCCCTGGCTTTCGACGTCGTGAAAGTGCCTGATGCCACCTCCCTGGACGTCGTAGCCCAGGCCGCCGGCGTCGACCAACGGGAGGTCGAGGCCCTGAACCCTCAACTCCTTCGAGGGTTCACCCCGGCAGGTGTCGCCACCAGCTTGAAGCTCCCCAGCGGAGTTGGCCCCGAGTTCCAGGAAAACTTCGCCCGGATTCCACCGGATGAGCGGGTGACCTTCCTGGAGCACTACGTCAGGTCAGGGGAGACCTTGACCCATATCGCCAGGGACTACAGCGTCTCGGTGGCGGATCTCCAGGCAGCCAATCCCAGGATTTCGCCTCGGCGAATGCAGATCGGGCAGCGGGTGGTCGTGCCCAAGAGCCCCTCCGCTCGGCAGGCCTTACGGGTGGGATCCTCCGGTAGCTCGGACGGCGGGGAGGTACGCGTCTACCGGGTCCGGGCCGGGGATACCCTCAGTGCCATCGCCTATCGAAACGGGGTCAGCGTGAGGGATCTCTTGAGATGGAACGACCTTACCTGGGAAGCGGTCATCCGTCCCGGAGATGAAGTGAAGATCTACCGGTAGACGCCCGATTTCGAGGGGCCTCCCCCAAGAACCACCAGTCCCTACGGCTCTTCTCGGCGGAGCCATCGGCCGGACCGGCCCCCATCCTTCGAGAGTAGCTGGACATCCTGAATCACCATACCCCGGTCTAGAGCCTTGGCCATGTCGTAGATCGTGAGGAGGGCCACCGCGACTGCCGTCAGGGCCTCCATTTCCACCCCCGTTTGTCCCTGAATCGACGCCTCTGCCCTGACCCGCACTCCCGGGAGGTCCGGGACCGCTTCCACGCTCAACCCGATGGAGACTCCCGGAAGCAAGTGGCAGAGAGGGACAAGCTCTCCGGTGCGTTTTCCGGCCTGGATTCCCGCGATGCGGGCGACCTGGAATACATCTCCCTTCTTGACCTGGCCCTGAAGGATGGCGGACAGCGTTTCAGGCGCCATCTCGATGACCCCTTCGGCTACCGCCACCCTCCGGGTCTCCTCCTTCCCGGACACATCCACCATCTGGGCGCGGCCTTCTGGGTCGAGGTGCGTGAGGTCCTTCGGATTCGTTGACATGCTACTCCCCTCGGTCCAGGGGACGGGGTTCAGCGGCCAGAGCACCTCTCAGATCCGATAGGAGCCCGTAGGTCACCAGTTGGGGGTTCACATTCCCGGCTGCCAGCGATCGAGCCTCGGAGACGGCGGCCATGGCCCTGGCTACCTGGACCGGCTTGATGGTCCATCGGTGGACCAGCTCTTGGAGGAAGCGGGCACCATCTGGATTCAATGCGACCCCCTCGCCACCGGAAGCCACCAGGGCCAGGTCTCGGATCCACTCTTCAAGGAAATCGAAGAGCTCCATCAGCCCCCGGGCGCCGGTGACCCGGAAACCAAGAGAGCTCTGGAACCCGGCCGAAAGTGCTGGGGCCAGGGCAGCCCCCAGCAGAGTTCCTGCCAGATTCCGGATCTGCTCCAGGGGTCCTGGCTCGCCGTCTTCCGGCAGGAGGCGGATGGCTCGCCCAATGGCTCCCTGTGAGAGCGGGCCAACCCGCCGAGCCTCCGTTGGGTCCACTCCCTTCACCTGGATCAGAAAATCGG
>CBDUAX010000173.1:0-8610 GCA_965365235.1 uncultured bacterium | reverse complement strand
TTCCGGGCGAACCGCATCGCCTAACCTCACCTCGTCCGGAGCGGCAGGGTCGGGATCACGTTGCTGGAGTTGGTGATGGCGCTGCTGATCATCTCTCTGGCGGTGGCGATTGCCGTTCCGGCCTTCCTGCGCCTCGGGCGCTCCGATCCCCTGGCGGACGCCACCAGGAGAGTCGAAACGCTTTTCAGGTTGGCCAGGGACTCGGCCATCACCTCCGGCCTCCCCGTTACCGTCGTCATCGACTCCGTGACCGGATTGGTGTGGGTGGATACCCAACGCCGGATCCAGCTTGGCTCCCAGCGTGGACCGGATAGCGCCGTGTCCCTGTTCGACCGCCAAGCGTCAACCTTGGATCTGGGCCTCCTCGGCGGCGCCGCTGCCATGGATGCGCTGGTTCCGGGTGAGCCTCTCGGCCTTCCCCCGGGCGTGGGAATGGAGGTGCCCAGGGCCCGCTCACGGTTCACCTTCGAGCCGTCCGGGGCCGCCCTGGCCGACACGCTCCTGTTGACGGGATCGTTCGGCGCTCGGGCTGTGACCATCGACCCGTGGACCGGAGATGTGAGGGTGCGAAAGTCAGAGGGTCCTACGGTTGTGAAGGCTCCCCGATGAAGAGAGGATCGAGGAACGGGTTCGTGCTCCTGGAGGCCGTGGTGGCGTTGGCCATCCTCGGCGTTGCCTCCATTGTCCTCCTTCAGGTCCGGTCCCAGCAGATCCGAGTGGCCACGCAGGCTCGGGAGCTGCTTACGGCCCAGGCCCTTGCGGAAGACCGGATCTCGGCTCTCCGGTTGCTGGACTACGAGCTCCTCTCACGGCCCCCCGACTCCCTGATGGAAGGCCGTTTCCCTCCCCCTTTCCGTGCGTTCCGTTGGACGGCCAGCGTGGAGCTGATGGAGGAGGAATACGATCTCTTCGGGGTGGAGGTGATCGTGGAGGGCCCTGGGGAGCGCTTCCCCCTTCGAACCCTGATGCACCGGCCCAGGCCGAGTCTGGTGGCGGGTGGAGGTGGGAGCCAAGGGGGAGGGCGGCGGGGGACCATCACTCGCGGGGCCGGTGGAAGAGGGGGAGGGGATGCAGCTCGGGGGGGACGCCGGGGAACGGGTGGCCAACCATGAACCGAGGCTTCACTCTCATGGAGGTCCTCATCGGCCTCACCGTGGCGGCCCTGGCCCTCACGGCGGGCTTTGCTACTCTGGGATTCCTTTCCGACACCGATGAACCCGTGGATGTGGCCTCTTCATTGGCCCTCAGAGGGGCCTCCACCCGGAACCTGTTGACCGAATGGCTGGGCGAGGCCCGGTATCGGGCGGGTCGCAGAGGCGAGACCTTCCAGGGGTTGGATGACGAGGCTTACGGGACTCCCACCGACGAGTTGGTGTTCCCCACAACGGCCAGCACGCCTCTGGGGGTGGGGACGACGGTTGTCCACCTGTACATCGATGATGACCGGGATACTCCCGAGCGAGGGTTGGTGGCGGCTCTGACCGAACTTCCTGCCGATGAGCCCCGGGTAGTGGAGCTCGTGCCCGAGGCCGGGACCATGGAGGTGCGATATCTGTTGACCCTTGACGGTACCCTGGGAGAATGGGTTGACGGGTGGATTTCCAACCGACTCCCCGGGGCCATCGAGCTGGCCCTGGGACCGGCCCGGACCGACACCTTACCTCCGTTGCTCCGTTATCCCCTTCTGGTGGCGCTGGAGGCAGTGAGATGAGGGCATTGGTGTCGCGACAGGGAAGGGAAGACCCCGGGCATGAGTTCCGCAGACCGCGACCCTGGTCCCTGGGCCGGAGGGGCTCTGGACGCCGGGAGGGGTTTGCCCTGGTGGCGGCCCTCTGGCTTCTTGTTGCCCTGGGTGCCGTAGGACTTCAAACCGCGTTGGCCTCCAGGGCCCGCCGCCAGGCGACGGCGAACCTTCTGGACGAGGTTCGGGCCCGGAATGCCGTGATGGCCGGCACCGAATACGCTCGGTCACGCCTCACCGCCGCCATGCTTGGGCGGGCGGAGGAGCTCCGGTCCGAAGCCATGGACCGGGCCCGGTCGGCCCGGGATCGAAGGCGGGCGGCTTCTGCTAGCCTCGGCCGGTTGTTCAGGAGTGCCAATCCCACAGAGGACCCCTGGCGGGAGCCTCAGGAACTCACGGTTCCGGAGATGGCCTTTGGGGATGCTCGGTACGCACTCCTCCTCCGTGACGTGGGGGCCGCGCTGAACCTGAATACGGCCGACGAAGAGGTACTCCGGCAGTTCTTCTCCCAGGGAATCGGATTGGACTATGCAGATGCCGACCAGTTGGCTCAGGCCATCCTCGATTGGCGCGACGAGGACGAGCTTCCTCGGATAAACGGTGGGGAGCGGGAGGAGTACCTCCAGGCGGAAGCCCTTGTGCTCCCCCCGAACCGGGACTTTGTGGATGTGGACGAGCTCCGTCATGTCCGGGGGATGACGCCGGAGATCTATGTCCTGGCGGCCCCGCATCTCACCCTCATCGGAGATGGAGAGATCAACCTGAACTCGGCTCCTGAGCCGGTCCTACTGGCCCTACCGGGCATGGACCGGGGAACCGTGACTCAGCTCTTACGTCTGAGGGATTCGGGGGTTCTTCCCAGAAGTGACAATGAGCTTTTTGCCCTTCTGCCCTCTGGAGCGGTGTCGGCGCTGGACGCCCGGGGGCGGAGTTTCAGCGAAATGAGGACCTATACGACGAATCAGGTGGAGATCCTGGCCCAGGGCTGGGTTGAGGGCGGGGTGGTTCAGGTTACGTCTCGGGTGGTGGTGTCCAGGGGGAATGACGAAGCCCGAGTGGTCTGGCGGGAGGTTTTCTGATGGCCGGATTTCGCAATCAGACCATTGGTATTGCCCTGGGAGTGGAAACGGCCGTGGCTGTTTTCCAGGGGCCCGGAGGCGGTCCGAGGGCCCGGGCGTCCGGGGGTTTTCGTCCGCGCCCCGGCCGTGACCCCGGTGCAGATCTCCTGACAGCGTTCCAGGAGTTGAAGGTCGCCCTGGAAGCCGGCGGCTCCGGGTCCACCGACGGCGCAAAGGTGCACCTGACCCTTCTTCCGCCCCTGGCGGACACGCGCCTCCTCTCCTTCCCTCCCATGCACAAGGAGGAGATCCAAACGGTTCTAACCCGTGACGCATCTCGATACTTCCTGGGGGCCAATCAGGAAACGGTGGTGGGTATCCATCTCCAATCCAGGAGAGGGAACGGGCCGGGCGCGGAGGGAGAGTTGACGGCTCCGGTCCTAGCCTCCGCCGCCTCCCTGGGTCTCCTGGAAGGGGTCCAATCAGCACTGGCCGAGGTGGGGTGGCGGAGCGGATCGTTCAGCTCAGCGGAAGGGGTCTGGCTTTCGTCTGTTCAGGATTTCGAGGGAGCTCCAGCAGAGGCCCTTGTTACCCTCGTGGGTGGGTCCGCCCATATCTGGCGCTTGGAGGGTGGGGCGCCGCGGAAGACCCGCCAGCTTCCCGCCTCCGATCCAAACCAGATCGCAGAAACCCTGGGGATCGGTCCTGGCCGGGTCGTTCTCCTTTCCCCTGATGAGGATCGGGATCGCCTTCGGGAGGCCTTGATCCGCGGTGGATGGGACGTGCTCCCGGCACCGAAGGGGGGGAACGATCCCCACGAAGCGGCTGCTTCCAGGGCTGGACCGGGCGGGATTCAGCTCGTGCCTCCTACCCTTGTTCACGAAAAGAAGAAGCGGAGGAGGAAGGATGCTCTCCTCTTCCTTCTCGGTGCGGTGGTCCTCCTCGTGGGGTCTGCAGGGGCGCAGCTCTGGGGCGCCAACCGGGAGCTGAGGGTCCTGCAAGAGAGGCGGGCATCGATCCGCCAGGAGGTAACACCCCTCCTTTTGGCTCGTGATTCCCTCATGGCCCTCGGGGCGAGGGTGGAGGCCTTGAGGGAGTTGGAGAGATCGGCCCCGGTCTGGACGCGTTCCCTTGTGGAACTCACGGCAGCGCTTCCCGGGGACATCTACCTCACCTCTTTTTTTGCCAGCGGGGACACCCTGGAGCTGGAAGCGGCGGGAACCGGAGCCGGGGAGGCCATCCAGCTTCTCAGGAATTCGGGACTCTTCCAGGACCTTCGGCTCCAGGGTGTGGTGGAGCGGGAGATGGAGGGGGGAGAGACGGTCCTGGAGCGCTTCCGTCTGCGTGGTTTGCTTCCGGCTCTGGGGAAGGGAGGTGGATCGTGAACCGGATGGGAGATGAGGGGTTCCTTCTCCTTTCAGGCCTGGCCCCCCGGGATCGCCGTGCCATCGTGCTGGGCCTGTCGGTCATTCTTCCGGCTCTCGGGTACGTGCTGGGGTTCAGACCCTTCCGAACGGCTCTGGCCGAAGCGGAGGATCGAGTCTCGGCCGAACGGGAACTCCTGGCCCGGGAGCTCGGCCTCTTGGAATCCAGGGAAACCCTGCTGGAATCCCTTCAGCGGATGGAGGCGGAGGCCATCGAGGCGGAGAGGGCCATGCTACGCGCTTCCAGCCCGGTGTTGGCTGAGGAAGTGTTGACGGACCTTCTGGAGAGCTTGGCGTATCGGAACCGGGTGTTTCTAGAGGAGCTCCGCACGGGGGAGCTGGGCCGAGGTGAGGACCCGCCGGCGGGACTCTCCTTGATTCGACTTCACCTTCGTGGGGAGAGTGACCTCCAGGGGGTCCTTTCCTTCCTGAGCGATGTGGAAAAAAGCCGGCTCCTCCTGAGGGTCCGGGGGTTGGCCCTGGAACCGGAGCTGTCCCGCCCGGGGCCCGACGCAGAGGGCGGGAGAGGTCAGGATGCCCTGCCCACCGGAGTTGTGACCTTCCAGCTCATCGTTGACGGATACGCCCGGTCGGACCGGAGCTTTGATCTCCAGGCGGCTGATCCCTCCGGCCCGGTCGATTGAAGGAGTAATGGGTATGAACGGGTTCAGCAGAATCCCAATCGCGTTGGCTGTCCTTTCCCTCGGCGGCGCTTCGGTCGTCTTTGGAGCGACCCTGATGGAAGCCATCCGAGTCCAGGAAGTGGTTCCGGCTCCAGGTGGGCCCCCGGCCCTCGGCTCCTCGGAAGGGGTTGACGGGGGCTTGGCTCCTGGGCCGTATCCTGGGGTGGCCGAGACGGAGCTTTTGGAGGCGGTGAACCAGGATCTGTTCCGGCCTCTTCGCAGGCCGGGATTGGAACGGTACCGGTTCCCCAGCGAGGCGGTTGCTCCCATTGAAACCCGGCAGGAGGCTAGCGGCCGGCGAGGCCCGGAGCTTCGGGTGGTGGGGTCCGCTATCATGGGGGAAGCCGCCGTGGCTCTCGTCCAGGTGGAGGACAGCATTCCGGTATCGGTTGCCCTCGGCGAGAGGATCCAAGGGTACACGCTGGCCCGGGTGACCCCTGAAAGCGCCACCCTGGTGGGGTCGGACGAGACGCTGATCCTTCCCGTCATGGAGTCCATTCGTGTCGGGCAGGCCTCAACCGGACCGGTTCAGCTTCAGATAAGCTCCAGGGACATGGAACGCTTCCAGAACCGGATGCAGGAGGTCCTGAGGGCGCAGATGATGAATGAGCGAGCCCAGATGATGAACCGAGGCATTCCCTTGAGGGAGACGAACCCACAACGTCGGGGCGGCCGCGGGGGGGGAGGCCAACCATGACCAGCCCAGGAGAGGGAGGACGCATGGGTAGGCACCGACGCCGGTTCAGGAGGTTGACTCCTGTCGGGATCCTGGCTCTGGGGTCCGCTTTCGGTCCAACCGGAATGGGGCCCGCCTTCGCCTCCGGCCAGGTGCGGCCGCAACGGCCTCCATCCACCGAACAGGTGGCTCAGGAAGGCATTGCCCTGAATTTCCAGAACGTGCCCCTGGCGAATGTCGTCACCGCAATGGGGCAGATGGCGGGGATCAACATCGTCTCGTCCAACATGCCCGAGGTGATGGTCACCCTCCGGACGGCGGAGCCCGTGTCGGCTCAGGAGGTTGAGTCGCTGATCCGGAGCCTTGCTGGTGCCCACGGAGTGACGGTGGCCGACGAACCGGGTTTCCTCCGGCTTCAGGGGCCATTGGTCCAGGAGGGTGAGGTTCTTGAACCCCGGCACCTCTACATCCATCGCCTCCGGCACGCCAACGCCCTGGTGCTGGCCGGAACACTCCAGGCTCTCTTTGGTGGGACCGGGCCCACCATCGCTCCGGGCTCAAGGCGAGCCGAAACGCTATCCGACCAGCTCCGGGCCATCGAACAGGCTTCCGGTCAACAGTACCAGGGCGCCATGCTGCAGGGGGGCAACGTGACCTTCGAGGTGGGGAGCAGCGAGTTGGAGGGCGATGTGCAGATCGTCCCCGACGAGATCACCAACTCCCTCTTGATCCGGGCCACTACAGGGGACTGGGCGGTCTTGGAGCAGGCCATCGGAGCCTTGGATCTTCGGCCCCTGCAGGTCGTCATCGAAGTTGTCATCGCTGAGGTCCGTCGCTCGGGAGACCTGGAGCTTGGTGTGGGCTTCTTCGCGACGGATGTGGAGGAGGAAGGAGGGGAGGGGACCACCGGCATCCTGCCTGTTTCCCCCCCGACGGATGCGTTTACCCTGGACATCCTGCGCACCGGAGACGTGAACGTGGCGGCCACCCTCTCTGCCCTCTCCTCCTCGGGTAACGTCCGGATTCTGTCGCGGCCCCTGATCCAGGCGCAGAACAACCAGGAAGCTCGCATCCTGGTGGGGAGCGAACGCCCCTTCATTCAGTCTTCCTACACTACGGTGACGAATGCCGGAGTGGCCCAGGAGGTCGTTCAGTACAGGGATGTCGGCACAGCCCTGACCATCCTCCCCACCATCAATGAGGAAGGGTACGTGAACCTCCTCCTGACCCAGGAGGTGAGCAGCGCCACGGCAGAAACCCAGTTCGGAGCCCCCGTCATCAGCACCCGGGAGGCCACCACGCAGCTCCTGGCCCAGAGCGGCCAGACGGTGGTCATTGGTGGATTGGTGGACCAGGTGACGGAGGAGACAAGAGTCGGGATCCCTCTTCTGAAAGACATCCCGGTCCTGGGGTACCTGTTCGGTACCACTCGGGAGTCTGTAACGAATGCGGAACTCTTCCTTTTCCTGACGCCCTTCGTCGTGGCCAGCGATGAGGATGAAGAACGACTGCGCCTGGAGTTGGAGACAAATGCCGAGCTCCTCAAGGAACTGGTTCCCATCCGGTCCATGCTGCCACCGACCCTCCGGGCTATCGTTCCGGATACGCTCCTGCCGGACACGGTCCCACCAGACACCATGAAGGTGAGGAGGGAGGAGGGCGAATGACGGATCCCTCCGCCCTCCTGCAGAGGGCCGAACGGCTTTCCCCTGGCCTCACCTCAGAGTACCTGGAACACCATGCGGTCTTGCCCCTGGCCGAACGAGGAGGGAAGCTCCTGGCCGCGACCTGGGCCGACCTGGTAGACGAGCGGGTGTTGGATGACCTACGTCTCCTGGCCGGGGCTCCGGTGGAACTGGTGAGGCTTCCGGAGGGGGAGGTGAGGGGGGCCATCCGGAAGATCTACTCCTCGGACGCTCTCACGGCCGAGGGCGTGGTGGCAGGGATGACCGGTGAAATGGGAGTAGTGGGGGACGTGGACTCGGCCCTCGACGATCTGGTCATGCTGGCCAACGAGGCCCCGGTGGTGAAGCTGGTGAACCTCCTCCTCCTGGAGGCTTTGGATGCCCGCGCGTCCGACGTGCACCTGGAGGGGTACCCTGGAGGCCTTCGGGTCCGGTACCGCATCGATGGGGTGCTCCAGGATGCCGTGGCGCCGCCCAAACATCTGGCCGCGGCCGTGGTCAGCCGATTGAAGATCATGGCGGAGTTGGATATCGCGGAGCGACGAGTCCCCCAGGACGGCCGGATTCGCCTTCGCATGCAGGATCGTCAGGTGGACGTTCGGGTCGCTACCCTTCCCACCCTCCATGGAGAGAGCGTAGTCCTCCGGCTCCTGGACAAAGAAGCTGGCCGGATCGACCTCCTTGCGCTGGGCATGGCCCAGGACACCCTGAACCGGTTTACAGACGTCATCTCCAAGCCCCATGGGATCGTCCTATCCACGGGGCCAACCGGCTCCGGAAAGACCACGACGCTCTACGCTGCCGTGGACCGCATCCGCACCGGTAGCGAAAAAATCATCACCGTCGAGGACCCTGTGGAATACGAGCTCCCGGGGGTCCCTCAGGTACCGGTAAACGAGAAAGTGGGACTGACGTTCGCCAACGCCCTGCGGGCCCTCCTCAGGCAGGATCCGGATATCATGCTGGTGGGGGAGATCCGAGACGAGGAAACGGCGGACATCGCCACCCACGCCGCCCTCACGGGGCATCTTGTTCTCTCCACCCTCCATACCAACGATGCGGCCACGGCCCTCACCCGGATGGTCGACCTGGGGATCGAGCCGTACCTGGTAGCCAGCACGGTGGAAGCGATTCTGGCCCAGCGGCTGGTTCGGCGGATCTGCCAGGCCTGTAAAGAACCCACACCCCTCACCGCTGAGGAGGCGAGGGCTCTGGGGGACGCATCCCCGGAAATACACCAAGCCTGGGTGGGGTCGGGGTGCCCGGAATGTCGGGGAACCGGCTACCGAGGCCGAACCGGGATCTTTGAACTCCTGGTCATGGACGAGGAGCTTCGATCGGCG
>CBDUAX010000172.1:0-8633 GCA_965365235.1 uncultured bacterium | reverse complement strand
AGCGTGAACGCGACCAGGCGTCGCACAGTGGCTGCTCCTCGGCGACCTTCCTATTGCCACGATGAACCGACACCTGAAGGCGCATCCCCGCGGACTCCACCAGGACCCGATTGTCCCGGAGTTCGACCACCTTCCCTTCGGCGCCTGAACCGACCAGGGCAACCCGGTCGCCAGGGCGAAGATCCCTCGGCATCGCCGGTACTCGGTCATCCCCATCCCCCGAACGGGACAGATGGCTCCGGGCGGCCTCTTCGATCCGCCGGCGAGCCTGGCGAGTGACCTTATCGAGCTCTTCCGAATCGGCTTCTCGGGACTCTGCAGCAGCCCGGACATCACGGATGGTCTCCTCAACTTCCCGCCGGGCGTCGAGAAGAAGCCTACGGGCTTCTTGCCTGGCTTTATCCTCTGCCGTGTCTTCCCGGCTCTGGAGCTCCGCAGCACGGGCGTCCAGCTCCCTTGCCAGGCGGTCGGCCCGGGCCTTTTCGAGGGAGAGTGAATCCACCAGGGTGGCGGCTTCCTTCTCCCGCCGTTCGAGGGCCGAAAGCAACTCCTCCATTCTGGCCTCGTCTCTCGGGAGGTTTTTCTCGGCCTCGTCCAGGAGGTCCGATGGAAACCCCAACCGGCGTGCGATTGCCAGTCCGTAACTCCGCCCGGGCCTGCCTTTCAGGAATTGATAGGTGGGCTCGATCCGATCGGGATCAAACTGAAGGGAGGCGTTCACAACCCCACTTCCTGGAACGTCCAGCCGTTTCAAGGCTCCTAGGTGGGAGGTTACCACCGTCAAAACACCCCGATCCACCAGCGCCTCGATGATGGCTTTGGAGAGAGCTGCACCCTCCTGAGGGTCCGTCCCGGTCCCCATCTCGTCGATGAGCACAAGTGACCCCGAATCGGCCTCCTGGATGATTTCTCTGAGGTTTCCCAGATGGGCAGAAAAAGTGGATAGGCTCTCGGCGATGGACTGCTCATCCCCGATGTCGGCGAAGACATTCGTGAAGAAGGGGAGCCGGGTACCCTTCCCAACCGGTGGGACCACGCCGCTCTGAGCCAGGGTGACGATTAGACCCAGAGCCTTCAGAAATACGCTCTTCCCACCTGTGTTCGGTCCGGAGACCACCAACGCCCGCTCGCCAGCCTCCAGGGAGAGGTCGAACGGAACCACTTTCCCCTCCCCCCTGCCGAGGAGAAGGGGGTGGCGGCCGTTGACCACGTTCAGCTCCGTGGATCCGTGCGCCAGGAGTTGGGGTGCGTTTCCCTCCCACGCCGCCGCAGCTCGAGCCCGGGCAAAGAGAGTATCAAAGGTGACCAGGGCATCCTGTGAAGTTTCGAGAAGCGGGAGGTGGGGGCGGAGATGTTCCGTCTGCTCCCGCATGATGCGCTGGACCTCCCGGGCTTCGTCCCGTTCGAGGGCCTTGAGGTCGTTCATCATCTGCTGAGCCACAGGGGGCTCGACAAAAAGGGTAGCCCCGGTGGCAGACTCATCCAGGACCACGCCCCCCACGTCTCCCTTCCCTTCCCGTCGAATCGGGATGGCGTACCTCCCGCCCCGGATGGTCACCGAGGCATCGGCAAGAACGATCCGCTCCGGGAGGGTCTTCAGAAACTTCTCCAAGGCCTGGACAATCCGGTTGTGAGCCCGTCTCAGGCCTCCTCTGATTCGACCCAGTTCCCTGGTGGCGGTGTCCAGGACGGTCCCCTCCGCGTCCACGACCTGGAAGATCCCCTTCTCGAGCCCGCGATCTTTGTAAAGACCATCTCTGAGGAAGACGACACTCGGCATCTCCTCTCGGAAGCTGGAGAGATCCTCGTCCAGATGCCGGCCGGCGGAAAGAAGTGCCCCGAGGCCGTACAGTTCGAGGGGCTCCAAGACGTTCCCCTCCAGCGCCAGCCGCTTGAGGCCTGCTCGGGCATCGGGGATCTCAGGGGCCACCCAATCCCGGTGTTTGCCGAGGAAGAGCGTCACCTCCTCAACCCGCTGGAGCTCTGCCTGGGCCCAGCCCTGGTGGGTAGCCGGCCCCAGCTCCAGAACCCGTTCCCGCCCCAGTTCGCTCAAGGCCCGCGCGGCGATCTTTTCGAGGACCGATTGGAACTCCAGAACCGAGAGGGCGTGGGGGTTCAAGGGATACCTCCCCTGGCCGCCCACCGGATGAGGGCCCACCAAGAGATGAGCGCTTGCCACCCCGGAATACCCGACCCATCCACTGACGCACGCGCACAGGGGGAGGACTGTCGTCGTCGAAAGCCACTTCTGTTTGTCCCACCAAAAGCGGGACGGGCGCCGGCCCAGCGGCCAGCGCCCGTCAGCGGACGTCCGTTGATGTCGGCAAGGACCCACATCATTCGGCAAGCTCCTCGCGGACAATCCGATTGGCCTCCCTCCCATCGAACCGACCCCCCAACCGCGGCATCAATTGGCCCATGACCGGCCCAATCTCACCTGCACCCGCCGCGAGGATCTCCCGCACGATCTCTCTTACCTCTTCCTCTGAAAGGCCCTCCGGCAGGTATGCGGAAAGGACCTCCGCCTCTTTTCTTTCCTTCTCCGCCAACTCCTCCCGCCCTCCGGCCCGCATCTGTTCAGCCGCCTCTTTTCGGCGCTTCACAGCCTTGGTAATCACCGAAGTGACCTCCGAATCCTCAGCGTCTTTTCCCAACTCAATCTCCCTGTTTCGGAGCTCGGAGAGGGTTGTGGACAAGACGAGGGTTCTGAACTTGTCACGAGCCTTTCGGGCCTCGGTCAAGTCGGATTTGAGCCGATCTTTGAGCGGAGAGCTCAACGGTTTTCCCCTCCATGTATGAGTACGTGGAAGCTATTCGGAGGGTGGGTCATGGTCAACGCGGAGCCTTGGATTCAACCCGGAGGCCAACTCATACTCCGCCCTCCCAGGAGATGCATATGGACGTGGAAAACCGTTTGCCCCGCGTCGGGCCCGGCGTTCACGACCATCCGGTACCCTGACTCCTCGATCCCCTCCGACCGGGCCAACTCTCTTGCGGCAAGAAAAAGCTCGCCCATGATCCGGGCGTCTGCCTCCTCCATCTCGGAAACCGAGGCGAGGTGGGCCCGGGGAATGATCAGGATATGGGTGGGCGCTTGCGGGTGGATGTCCCTGAATGCCACCAATTCGGGAGTGGTCTTGACCACCTCTGCCGGGATCTCACCGGCGGCGATTCGGCAGAATAGACATTCGGATTTCGACAACTGAGGCCTCCTAGCTGGTTTGAGCCCGGGGTTTACTCGCGGGGGGAAGGAGGTCTGTCCGTCAGGGGCAGCCCCCCCCGGTCTCCCCCACCACTCAAGTTCTGATCCGAGTCCTGACGATGAGGGCCTGGTTTTCCCCGGGCAATCCCTCCGTCCCCCAGGACCATTTTCCTGCCCGCTGGGCCCCAGAAGATTGGACGTCCCGGAGGAGGACGGGCCCCCTACAAGAAGGGGTAGGAAGGCCTGGCCACCCAAACGTCACTTCCTTTCCGAAACTGAAGGGGGAACAATGGACCCATGGATCGACGGTGTTCGACGAGTCCTGTCCCGGGCTCCCAGTGGTACCCTGTCCTTTTCCGAGCTCCTCGATGAACTCCGCCACGAAGGCCTCGGCGTGGTGCCCGACTCAGGGAGGCTGCTGAGGGCTGTCTCGGGCCGTGGGGATCTCTTTCGGATTCTCCGCCTTTGCAGGGGCCCCTGGTCCCGTCCGGGGTTCGGGGAAGCCCTCAACGGTGGAGGCGACTCGCCCCCGGGCGAGAACCCGTGGATCCTCCTCCTCCCGACCCCGGAATTGGGCATAGGCCCAGGTGAGCCATTCCTTCACCGAATCCGGATCGGCCTGGTGGAGTGGGGCCGGAGCGTGGATGAGCACTCCCCGGCTTCGGTGGCTCGCTGGCTGCGAGCCAGCCGGGAAGGAATCCGAGCTTCCATTGCCGTGGCCGGCGGCCAGCTCAGAGCAGGCTGAAGGCCCCCGACCACCACTCTCCATCCTGGTCTTCCTCCTCCAGGCGAAAGCGTTTCTCGGACGCCTCATGCTGGACCCGGTCTCTCTCCTCGGTCAAGATCCCACTGAGAATCACCCAACCCCCTGCAGAAAGACTGGCTCCGAAGGAAGGAAGAAGGGGCAGGAGTACAGAACTCTGAATATTGGCGACGATCCCGTGAAAGGGTCCTCCAGGAACCGCTCCGGGACCTCGAATCTCCTGGTTCGATAGTGTGACCCGGTCCTCCACACCGTTCCGCACCAGATTCTCCTCGGCGACAAGGCAGGCCACGGGGTCCACCTCGAAAGCCTGAATCGATCCAGCACCCAGGCGCGCCGCCACGATGGAGAGGATCCCGGAGCCGGCACCTACGTCCGCGATCCTGTCCCCCTTGTGAACCCTCCCGTCCAGCAGGCGGATGCATCCCCGGGTGGTGCCATGCTCCGCGGTGCCGAAGGCCATCCCTGGATCCATCACGATCAGGAGCTCGTCGGAGGTTGGCTCCGGAAGATCCCATGACGGAGAAACCAGAATTCGGTCCGTAACCCTTCTAGGACCCAGCCCTCTCCGCCACAGGGCGTCCCAATCCTCCTGAGGCAACCAGGACCACCTGACCTCGGCGCGGCCTGGGATCAACTCCTCCAGGCGGCGGTGTACCCCCTGGACAAATTCGATGGCGTCTTCCGGCGGGGAGAGATAGGTCGTGAACGATCCATCCGTTTCCAAAACTCCCTGCCCCCCTAACTCCAGGAGGATCTGAGGGATGGACTCGACCTCCGGGTCTGGAGGCGACAGCGAGCCGGAGGCCCTGGACGCCCCCGGGGCCGAAGAGGAGAGGACATTCACCGTCAGGGACAGCCATCGATCAGGGTGCATGGGAGGTCTCGCCAGCGTATGCCCAGAAACCAACGTCCGGGTTCTCGATTTTCCGAGCTACCAGGCCCGCAGGGCCTGTCCCTCTCAAAGACCCCTTAGGAAAAGGCCTCTTTAACCTTCGACCAGAACCCCTTCTCTTCGGCACTCCCTGCCTCTTCCGGGGGAGCATCTTCCAGCTCCATCAGCTCCTTCAGGATCCGCTCCTGCTCCTTGTTGAGCTTCCGAGGCGTCCACACTCGGACCCGGACAAGTTGGTCGCCCCTTCCTCTTCCGTGGAGTCCGGGAAGACCCTGACCACGTAACCGGAGGACCTCTCCGCTCTGCAGTCCGGCCGGAATCGTCAGGCGCGCTGTGGCCTCTACCGTCGGGATCTCGACCTCTGCCCCCAGGGCGGCCTGGCCGAAGGTGATAGCCAGATCAAATAAGAGATCCTCTCCGTTTCGCCGGAACCTGGGATCCTCCTGGACATCCAGAAGGACGATGATGTCCCCCTTCGGCCCGCCTCTGGGGCCGGTGTTTCCCTGGCCCCGGAGAGTCAGGAAGTTCTCGGAGCCGACGCCCTGGGGCACCTCGACCTCCAATTCCCGCTCTGTCCGGATTCGGCCGTCTCCCCGGCATTTCCCACAGGGGGATTCGATGACCCGGCCCTCCCCGCCACAGGTACTACAGGGTCGAACCGACACGAATTGGCCGAAGACCGAACGCTGGACGACGCGCTCTTCTCCACTGCCTCCACAGGAACGACAAGGGGACGGGCTGGTGCCGGGCTCGGCCCCTGACCCTCCACAATCTTCACAGGGATCGAGGACCGCAACGCGAAGCTTCTTGGTGACTCCCCTTGCGACGTCCAAAAGGGTGAGGGGGAGGCGCACTCGAAGAGTCTGGCCTTTCCCCGGCTCTCGGCTTCTCGCCCCTCCGCCCCGCCCGCCGAAGATCTCTTCGAAGCCACCGAAACCCCCGAAGTCCCGCATAAAGACCTGGATGGCATCGGCGAAATCGAATCCTCCGAAGCCGGCCCCACCTTGGCCTCCTCGGAGACCCTGTTCTCCAAACCGGTCGTAGGTCGCTCGTTTCTCCGAGTCTCTCAATACCTCGTAGGCTTCCGTGACCTCCTTGAAACGGGCTTCGGCATCTTTGGAGCCTTCGTTCCGGTCCGGATGGTACTTCAGAGCGAGTTTCCGGTACGCCTTCTTCACTTCTTCTGTTGTGGCGTCTCGCGATACTCCGAGGCGCTCGTAATAGTCTGCCATTCTAGTATTGCCTCGGGGTCAACTTCTCCTCTGCAACCACCGGATCGGAGAGACCCTTGAATTGTTTCTGTTCTGCTTGGGACGAATGAGGAGTTCCCACCCGTTCAGGACCCCAGGATCTTGTTTACCAGGGATGAGGTGGAGTCGACGATTGCGATGACCTTCTCGTAGGGCATCCGGGTGGGGCCAATTACCCCTATGACCCCCTTCAACCCCCCGATTCGGTACTCGGAGGTAACCAAAGTAAAGTCGGAGAGTTCCTCGAGGTCGTTCTCTGCGCCGATGGTAATCTGGAGGCCTCCCTGATGATCCCTGGAAGAGAGGGCGCTCCCCAAAAGGTCCCGGCTCTCAGTGAGTTCGATGAGCCCCTTCAGCCGCTCACCCGAAGTGAATTCCGGTTGGGAAGCCAACAAGCTGGCTTTCCCAAGCAGGATCTGGCCCGCTTCGAGGTCCGGCCAGTTGAAGAGATCCGACCCGGACTCAAGGAAGATGTTCAGGAGCTCCTCGGCAGCCGGCGAATCGTCGGCCCGAGAATCTCTCAAGCGGTCCGGGAGGGTCTGTCGGATCTCTTTAAGGGTCAGTCCAGACAGCCGTTCATTCAAGAGAAAGGTCAACGCCAGGAGCGTGTCGTCAGGAATGTCTCCCTCGAAGTCCACATAGACCGTCCGGACAAATCCGCTTCGGATCGTGGCCACCAGAAGGATCTTCTCAGCCGACACCTTCAGAAGATCCAGCTTGGCCAACACGGCCTCCTCCAGCCTTGGGCCGAGTCCGACCCCCAACTCCAGAGACACCAGACTGAGGGCACGGGCCGCTCGGCGGATCAGGCGCTCGACAGTAGTGCCCCCCCCAGGCTCCAGTTCCCGCAGAAGTTGGGTCTCCTCCTCACGGCTGAGATTGGGCATGGGAATCAGTTGATCCACATGGAAACGATAAGCCCGGTCTGTGGGCACCCGCCCGGCGGAGGTGTGGGGATGGGTGAGGTACCCCTTTTCCTCCAGGTCACTCATGGTATTCCGGATGGTGGCGGGAGAGACACCCAGGCCACACCTGCGAGCAACGGTCCTGCTTCCCGCCGGCTCAGCCGTCTCTACGTAGGCCTGTACCACGGCTTCCAGCACCCGAATCTCGCGGTCTGTCAGGTCCTGGCCAGTGAACATTCCAAATCCCGTCGTTTCCAAAGTCATGACCAAAGATCGAAAAAGGCCATCCAGACCGTCAAGGTGAGGGCCAACCGAGGGCTTCGGTTTCATCGAGGTCGACGGCCAGACGGTCCAAGCGCAGCCATCCCTCCGGCGTCAGGCGGACCCCCTCGGAAAAGGCCCTGGCCCAACCCTGATCTACCCAACTCAGGGCCAGCCTTCTACCCTGGGGGGAGAGGCTGGGAAGGAAAATTCCCTCCTGGGTCCTGAGGCCCAACCAGATTGCCTCCAGCCGGGCTGACCCAAGGCTCAGCTCCTCTTGTCCTGCCACCGGGTCCCTCCCCTCCCCAACCACCTTCTGGTATTCGGTCCAATCCCTCAGGTTCCACCTGCGAAGGGGAAACCGATAGGAGTGGGCAGCGTTTCCCAGTCCCAGGTAGGGTTGGAGCTTCCAGCAGGCCTGATTGTGGCGAGCCTCGAAGCCGGACCGGGCAAAATTCGAGAGCTCGTAGTGCTGGAAGCCCTCGGTAGCCAAACGCTCGCTGGCTTTGAGGAATTCTTCTCGGTACCGATCCTCATCCACGGGTGCCACCCTCCCTTCCTCCACCGCCCGGCCCAGGGGTGTGTGGGGTTCCACCGTGAGGCCGTAGAGACTGATGTGGGGAACCTCCAGGGAGAGGGCCTGATCGAGGTCGGATCCCCAGTCTCTGGCGATGCCGGAGGGAAGGCCAAAGATGAGGTCGAGACTCAGGTTGTCAAAACCTGCGGCCCGCGCACGCGACACCGCGTCTTCCCCGCCCTCCGGGCCATGCACCCTACCCATCCAACTCAAGGGGCCGGCCTGGAACGACTGCACCCCCAAGCTCACCCGATTCACTCCGGCCCGGCGCCACCCTTCGGCGACATCCCGCGTAAACGACTCTGGGTTGGCCTCCGCCGTCCACTCCAGACCTACTCCGCTGAGCCTGCCTCTCCCAAGGAGCTTCCCAAGACCGGTCATGCCGTCGGGGCCGAGGAGCGAGGGAGTGCCACCTCCCACGAAGACGGTCTCCAGCTTCGGCGCCATGGGGAATCGGCCGGTTTCTTCCACCAGGGCCAACTCCCTGGACAACGCCCCCAGCCATCCGGGCAGATCCCCCCACCTGGACACCTCCACCGCAAAATCACAATAGAGACAGCGTCGCGCGCAGAAGGGGGCGTGGACGTACAGGTTGCGGATCACCCCCGTCCCGGCCCCTGGGGAGGTACGGATGTCCAACGGCTCACTCACGGCGAAAACGCATCCCTGAACACCGGCGGGCCAGGCCGAGCATTTCGAGAGCGGAGAGTCCTGCAAGCACTTCGGCGAGGGCGAGGCCCACCTCTTCCGCTACCAGATCGGCGCTCTTGGGCTCACGGT
>CBDUAX010000171.1:0-8633 GCA_965365235.1 uncultured bacterium | reverse complement strand
CACCCCTCCGCGCAAGGAGAACAACAGCGAGGCCCAGGACCAGAACGCCGCCGACCTTTCCCAGAGCTCTCCATCGAGAGTGCTCTGAATTTTCGGGGCCGTTTGCTGGCATACGTCTTTTCTCCACCTGTTGGTGTTCTTCTTTCGAGGCTCCTGCCCGAAGGCGAGGTGCGCTTGCCTTCCCAGCATCCGAATCAGAGGCTCCACCGAGGAGTTCCCGAAGGAGGCAACGAAAAGAAAGGAACCGGGTTGTTGGGGGCGTCAGAAGATGGGGGCTCAAGGGGTTGAAGTAAACGGATAGAATGAGACGCCATGACAGCTGAAGCGGCCAAGCGTTTCGGGATCTCCTTATTCTCGCCATGGGGTGGAGAGGGTCCTTGGACCAGTCAAAGGTGGGCGTCGGGAGACCGGGGTAGGGTTTGGAGTTCGCCCTTCCGTTGAATAGGGGGGGTGAGGGGCTGAGTCCGGAGGGAAGGGCTCCACTTCAGGAGGACCCGCCGCCCTCACTCACTCGGACCACTGAGAAGATGCGGAGATCCATGCGGGCCTCTCCTTCCTCAATGGCCTGTTGGAACCCCTGCGTGGAGGGGAGACTCTTCCAAACCGGGTCCTCGATGCAGGCCTGGTACTCTTCCTCCGAGCGCCATTGGAGGTATTGGACGAGCCTTCCGCCGTCGGCGCTGAGGTGAAGCGCCCCGCTCACAAAACCTGGGAAATGTGGGAAGCGTTTCAGGCCCTCCTCGGCGTGAATCTGGAGATCCGGGATTTTCTCGGGTTCGGCGTCGAGCGTCACGATGACGGTAACAAAAGGGAGGCTCGGCTCTATTCTCGGCATTTCTCGGACCGGTGAGGGGGCGGATTCGGGACGTAGAGATCACCATGTTAGATTCTATCCCCCCAAAGAGCCTAACATTCTGGTCTTTGTGGGTGTCTAGATGATCAGATCCTCCTACCCCAGGCCCGGGATGTCCCTCATCGATCCCGGGGGTAGGAGCCAAAATAAAACGGGGAGGCTTTCTCCGGCACCGTACCAAGCCCTGAAGTCCCCCTGAACGATGGAAGAACCAGCGCTGAAAGGGAGAAGTCGCGCCATGTGGAGGAATCGTAACGCCAGGGCCCTGACGGGGATCGCCTTCGTGACCCTCTTGTTGCCTTTGAGCATTTTGGGGCAGGAAGAGCCACCTCAATATGAGGTGGGGAGGGCTCTGCCCCCGACCGTCGAAGGTCGATCCATGGTGGCCATGACCCTGGACGAGGCCGTCGAACGAGCCCTTCGGTCGAATCTGGATATTCAGACCGCCCGTCTGAGCCCCCAGATCCAAGCCTATGGGTTGACCGCTGCGGAGGCGGCTTTTTCTACGGTTCTCAACAGCACCCTCGGGTACAACGACGCAACATCCCAGTCCATCAGCCAGCTGGACGGCGGAGTGCAGACTTCTACGACTCGGGAGACGTACAACGCCTCCATCTCCAAACCAATGCCGTGGTACGGGGGGAACCTGAGCGCAAATTTCAACAATGGAATAACCGAGACCAACAACGCTTTTTCCACTCGGAATCCCAGTTACCGATCCACCTTTACCCTGGGGTACAGCCAACCCCTGTTGGCGGGCTTCAAGACCGACTCTCGGCGCACGGCTCTGAATACTCAGGTGCTCCAGGGGGAGATCAGTGACATCCAGCTTGTCAGCCAGCTCGAGAACACCCGGTATCGGGTTGCTGTGGCCTATTGGGGGCTGAGGGCTGCCATCGAACAGATCGAGATCCGGCGGCAGAGCCTGGCACTGGCTCAGGAACTTCTGGAACAAAACCAGATCCGGGTCCGCCTGGGGACCATGTCCGAGCTCCAGGTTGTACAGGCCGAGGCCCAGGTGGCCAGCGCGGAGCAAGCACTCCTGAACGCAGAGGTCCAGTGGCGAAATCAGGAACTCGTCTTCAAGGCTCTCCTGGTGGGCAGTGCAGACGATCCCCTCTTCTTCCAAACAGTGAATCCCACCGACCTTCCGGTGGTCCAGCCCCAGAACGTCGACCTCGAAGCGGCCATCGCAATCGCTCTGGAAGAGCGGACGGATCTTCGTCGGCAACGACATCAGCGGCAGATCTCAGTCCTGGATCTTTCCGTGACGCAGAACAACGTCCTCCCGGATCTGAACCTGTCGGCCAGCTATTCGCTGCAGGGGACCGGCGGGGACCTATTCGAACGGTCCGGGTTGGGGGGGGATCCGGTCCTGGTGGAGGAGGGCGGGTACTTCGATGGTCTCACGGCCATCTGGGACCGTGATGTCCCGACCTGGAATGTCTCCCTGAACTTCTCCTATCCCATTGGAAACCGAGCGGCGAAGGCGAATCTGGAGCGGGCCCGGCTTCAGTTGCAGCAGTCGGACCTGGCCTTGAGGAGCCAGGAGTTGGCAGTGGTGACTCAGGTAACCGACGCGGGCTTGGCCGTGAACGACTCCTTCCTCCAGGTCCAGGCTGCCCAACGGAGCAGGGAAGTGGCGGAGCGAAGTGCCGAGATCGAGTTCATCCGCTTCCGAGTGGGGGCCTCCACGAACTATGAGGTCACGCAGGCCCAGAACGACCTTACAGCTTCCCGGTTGTCAGAGCTACAGGCCCTCTTCAACTATGTGAACTCCATTGCCCAGTTCGAGTTGGTGACCCGGGTGGGAGGGTAGGCGGTTCTCTATCCGGCTTCCGCAACGGCTTCCTCCACTGCTCGGTAGATGAGGTCGGCGTTGTCTCCCAGGTCCAAAGTCGGGAGCCCAATGGTGGTGGGGACAAGACGTCGGGGAAGGTCGGATACATCCTCTTTGAACACCACTCTGAAGATGGTGAGTGCTGCCACCACGGATCCGAGTTGGGTGGGGTGGAATCCGTCGGACCCATAAAACCGCAAACCAGGGTCCTCGGCCCAGGCGTGCCGCCAGGCTTGACCCGCGGGGATAAAGAGTCCGCCGACGGCCGCCGCGGCGGAACGATAGGAGGGGTAGACCGCATCGAAGGCGGCCCCTCGTGTCACCTCCGGCCAGACCATATACATGGCGGGTTGCCCGCCCGCCTCCCGGATCACCGGCGCCAGGGTTTCTGTCCAGACCCTAAGGTATTCCTGGTTCGCCGGGAGGGAGGAGGGGCCTTGCTGCATCACCACAACATCCGCCTCCACCACCCGAATCGTATTCTCCACCCCGGATCGCCAATGATCTTCCAGGCTGACGTTGGGCGCGACGACTGAGCCCTGGGCCAGGGTGTGCCCCGCCGCTTCGGCAATGGTTTGGACCATGGCCGGGAGGTCGTTGGTGTAGGTGAGGCTATTCCCAATGAAGAGGACCCTCATCTCGGCCTCGGGCCATTCGTCGCCGATGTCGACTGGATCGGCGTTACACCCGAGGCAGAGGGTGAGGAAAAGAGCCATGAGTGGCATGGATGATCTTCTCATAGTGTGCTGGTCTCCTTCAAACCGGCGGAAACAGTGCCTTTGGAGTACTTTACGGAAAACGGTTGCTGATCCTACCGTGGTTGTGACCAGCCGGGTTGTCACGTCGCTGGACGCGGCTGGGTGTGGTAGGCCGGCATGCTTCCGCCGGAAAGGGTGGTCCGGTCCCGATCCGACCATCCGGCCCATCCCCGAAGCCCTTCGTTGTGTAGATCTGCCGGTTTAGCTTCACAGAATGGATCCCCATCCCCAACCCCCCTCCGGCTGGACCCGAGAGGTCTTCCGCCCTCCTGCAGGGTTGGAGTCCCTTCGAGTCCGTTTGGGTGTTCTTGCGTTCTGGGTGGGATTGGGCCTGGCTGAGGCGGGGAAGGAATGGGTATCGGCCCAAGCCCGAGGCTCGGAGGTCGGAATCGGCACCGAGTTGGTACTGAACCTTCCCTGGTGGATGTACTGGGCTTTCGTGACCCCTCTGGTATTCGGCCTGGCCCGCCGCTTCGATGTGACGGCCCCGCCACGATGGATCCCGCTTGGCCTTCACCTGGTGCTCGGCCTCGTCGTGTCGCTGGTCCACCTCCTCCTGGTGACATCCCTGGCATGGTTCGCTCTTGTACGGGGAGGGGACTTCGTCTACGGCACCTTCGGGAGCCAGTTTGGATTCCTGGCGGGGGGGTACGTGGTTCTGGACCTGGTGTTCTACGGACTCCTCGTGGCTGCCTTTCACACGCTGAGGGCCCGTAGGGCGCTGGCGGAAGGACGCCTCAGGGAGGGTCACTACCGAGAGCAAGCGGCCAGGGCGGAAGCTCGGGCCGCCGAAGCCCGGCTCTCGGCGTTACGGATGGAGTTGAACCCTCATTTCCTATTCAATGCCCTCAATGCTGTCGGTGGCTTGGTGAGGATGGGAGACTCCCGGGCCGCCACCACCATGCTGGCTCGCCTGTCCGAACTCCTTCGGCTGACCCTCAGGCCCCCGGCAGAGCGCGAGGTCGCTTTGGAGAAGGAGCTCGAGCTCCTCAATCGATACCTGGAAATCGAGCAGGTCCGGTTCGGGGACCGTTTAACAGTGGAGATCGACGTCCCTGATGCCCTCCGGCAGGCTCTGGTCCCCCCATTTATCCTTCAGCCGTTGGTGGAGAACGCGATCCGGCATGGTGTGGGGAAAAGGACCGGGCCGGTGGGTGTAACCCTGAAGGGCGAAGTCGACGAGACCGGAGTCCTCTCCCTCTTGGTGGAAGACTCGGGTCCAGGATTCGACCCTCCGGCCGTAGAGATGGGGACAGGGCTCTCCAACGTCCAGGCCCGCCTTTTTGAGCTGTATGGCCCCGAGGCCAGCCTCGTCCTGGAGTCAGTTCCAACTCACGGCGCCCGGGCACGAATCCGGATGCCTTTGAAGTGGGCGGACCCGGCCCATGAGGTCGGCTCCCCGAGCCTTCGAGTTCGAGGTTCTGAGAAGGCCCCGCCAAGCCCAGTCCCAGTGGCAGCCCTATCGGATGAGACTGAATGACTCCGGCGACCCATCCCTGGTCGGTCTTGATTGTGGATGATGAGCCCCTGGCCAGGGGCGCCCTCAGGGCCGCCCTGGTCGGGGCGGCTGATTTTGTCGTAGTGGGGGAGGCTTCCGATGGGTTGGAGGCGGTGGAGAAGATCCAGGGGCTGGATCCGGACCTGGTGTTCCTCGACATCCGGATGCCGGGGCTCGACGGCTTCGACGTCGTTCGAGAGGTCGGCCCCGGGCAGATGCCGGAGGTGGTCTTTGTGACAGCCTTCGACGAGTATGCCCTGGAGGCTTTTGAAGTCCACGCCCTGGACTACCTCGTCAAACCGTGGGACGACGACCGGTTTGGGGTCATGCTCGACCACGCCCGTAGCCGCTTGGAGGGTGCCCGAGACGGAGGGGCAGAGTTGGGTTTGACCCGGCTCCTACAGGCCCTGGCCGCGCCCAGAGGGCCGGGTGCCGAAGGTCTATGGGCACAGCGGCTGATGGTCCGGGAGGGGGAGCGGGTCCGATTTGTCGAAGTGGAGTCCATCGACTATATCCAGTCGGACGGGAACCATGTGATCTTCCATCGAGGCAGGACCTCCCATCGAACCCGGGGTACCCTCAGGGCTCTAGAGGAGAGGCTCGATCCGTCCCGGTTCGTACGGATCCATCGGTCCACAATCCTGAATCTGGATGGGCTGGCCGAGGTGATCCCCTGGCGGTCGGGGGATCACGAGGCGGTTCTGAAAGACGGGCGACGTCTCCGAGTAAGTCGGCACTATCGATCGAGGCTCCTGAAGGAGAGCTTCTGACGCGTCGCCTGCTCCCCTCCAGGGTGTCTCTGGGCCTATTCAAGGCTACATTTGAGCGTGCCCCATGACCACTTCGCTGGATTCGCGGGGCTGACGATTGTCAACGAGCCTCAAGGACGAATCCCTTATCATGCGACGGTTGCTTCTGTTCCTCCTCCTCCTCTCGATGGGGTCTTTTTGTGCCTGTAATCCGACCGATCCCATGGCCCCGAAGGAGTTCTCTTTATTCGAGATCTATGGTCTTTGGAAGATGCGGTTGGACGGTCCAGAGTGTGGCCCTGCGCAGCTGATCAATGTGGAGATCGGGCCGTATAGCGTGGCCGCGACGCAAGACTCGATGCGGGTTGCGGGGAGCTGGTATCTGGATGAGAAGAACCCGAGTGTCCACCCGGTTCGCGGATTTATCTATCGGGTGTCCGGCCTGGCCGTCCTCTCCATGAACGACGCCGACACAGAGTTCGTAAGAGGGGTTTTCGTCTCCAACAAGAAGTTTGTCGGCGGGTATCGGGAAATCGGTTCCTGTGAGATTCGACTGGTTGGCAAGTTCATTGAATAGTTTGGCCTTCTTCTCCCTTCCCCTGGAAAGCGCCTGATGGCCGCTTCACTTCGTGCACTCCGTTGGAGGACCGGCTTGGTCATTGTGGCTGCGGCCTGCGGGGCTCTCTGGCTTTGGGCCCGGGGAGGGTCAGGGTATCTGATCCAGGTGGACTACTCCTTCACCGGCGACTTCCTGGATGGTGCCGAAGTGTTCCTCAACGGGGAGTTGGCTGGGACGCTGGAACGGTATGGGAAGGGCCAACGTGTAACGGGGTTCGAGGTGGAGCCGGGAGAGTACGAGGTGCTGGTTCAGAAGGACCGGTGCGAAGGAGAGCCCAAAACGGTCACCCTCTCCCCGACGGAAACCCGTTTCGTTTTGTTGATGGCCGATATCGAGGACGGATATCGTTGCCGGGTCACCCTCCGGTAGCGAAGATTCGGGCCGTCCTGGTTATTTCCTCAGAAGACAACCTCATGGCTCCCCAGGCGCCTGCCCGGTGCCCTCGGTTGGTCCACTCCTCGGCATTCCCTCTTCCCCCTTTTCTTCCTTCTTGATCTTCACGAACTGGATGCTCTGCATCTGAAGCTGGCGGGCCTGAGCCCGCTTCCTCGCCATGTTCAGAGCGAAGGCCAAAAGAGCGGCGATGACCAGGAGGAGAGGTACGTTCCAGTCCGTCTCACCAACGGCGAAGGTCGAGGCGATGGCTGCCAGCGTGTCTGGGACCCCCTTGAAGGTGGGGTCGCCTGAGTACAGTTCGATGGAATACGTGATGGTGTCGTAGGGGATCACCACCCGGAAGGCCACCCACGAGATTCCCAACTCGGGCGTTTGAAGGCGTTCGTGCCACCCCCATCCGGTACGCTCGTCGATGGTGAAATCTCTCAAGGCCGAGAAGGTGACAGGTTCTGTGGCTGCCGCCTCAGCGGCCTGGTACGCGTCATGGACCTCGGCCCTCATGGTGACACCGGGGTGCCCGGTGATGTGGATGGTGCTGACCTCTCCCCAGGACGTGTTCACCCAAGCGTCCCGGTATACGATCTCTTTTTCGGGGAACAGCTCCCTGTCCAGGACAGCTTCCGGGTTGATGAAAAACCCCGTCGGCGGTTCCTGGATCTGTGGCCCCTTGTAGTTGGGGAGTTCGCAACCGGCGAGGGTGAGAAGGGCAAGACCCAGCAACCAGCGGGCACCAAACGCAGGCACGCCCAAAGGGCGACGGACGAGAGACGAGGTCACCGTATTGTTTCTCCCTGATCAGAGAAGGAACGGGGCTGGGCCTTCACTCCACCATCATACGGTCCACTGCCCACTGTTCACCAGAAAAAAAGCTTCCGGTGGGATCGTTTCCCCTATCTGGCCGCCCTGGTGCTGGACTGTGGGCTCCAGGGGCGGAAGTTTAGCCCCCGCCCCTACTGACCCTCCCGGTTGTAGACCACCCTGCCACCCACGATGGTGTAGTCCACAAGGGCCTGCATGATTTCCTCCTCCGGTCCGGTCATAAAGTCCCGGTCGTAGATCACCATGTCAGCCAGGTAGCCTTCCTTGATTATCCCCTTGCGGTCTTCCATGAACTGGGCATAGGCGGCACCCAGGGTGTAGAGCTCGATGGCTTCCTCGGCCGTGAGTTTCTGGTCCGGGAACCAACCGTCTCCCTCCTCTCCCATCCGATCCTTCCGGGTGACGGCGGCATAGATCCCTTCCAGAGGTGGCAAAGGCTCCACCGAGTAGTCGGTGCCGAATGCGATCTTGGCCCCGGCGTCCAACAGACGCCTCCAGGCGTATGCCCCCTTGCTCCGCTCCAGCCCGATGCGTTTCTCGGCAAAGCGCTTGTCGGTGATGCAGTGGGTCGGTTGCATGGAGGCCACAACGCCCAACTCGGCGAAACGGGGGATGTCCTCGTCGATGAGGATCTGGGCGTGCTCGCTCCGGTGACGGCTATCTCGGACGCCGTTGACCTCCTGAGCCTTCTCGTAGGCATCCAGAATCCAGCTGTTGGCTTTGGTCCCGATGGCATGGATGCCGATCTGGAAACCCAAAGCGTCCGTCGCCAGGATGCGTTCCTCCAGCTCTTCATACGGCATCATGGGAAGACCGCTCTTGTCGGGCTCGTCCTCGAACGGCTCGTAGAAGAGGGCCGTGCCCGACCCCAGAGTCCCATCGATGAAGCCCTTCATGTACCCGAAGCGGATCCAGTTCCCCGACTGTGGATACCGCTCCCGAAGCTCGGCCCACTGCTGGAGCTCGTCGGGATCGGCGGTGAGGCGCCCCGAGACGTCGACCCGGACGGTGAGGCAGCCCTCATCCAGCATCTGTTGGTAGAGGTCGGCATTTCCGCCACCGGGATGCTGGATGCTTGTGACGCCCAGGCTCCGGGTGTAC
>CBDUAX010000170.1:0-8699 GCA_965365235.1 uncultured bacterium | reverse complement strand
AGGAGTCGGGGCGTTTCTCGGTTCAGCCGACGGTGGAGGCAGGAGGGGGAGTGGGGATGGGGATCGCCCTTCGATTCTAGGCCGGGATTGCCCCCGGCCCGAAGCCATACCCAAACGCACCTCATCCCCGGGGTCGCCTGCAGAGGAGTCCCCACAGTGTGCCGTTTTTTGTCATGAGGAGGGGTGGGGTCGCCCACCGGGGGCCTGCCGGGCCCAGCCACTCCTCCACCCCTGGGACCGACGGAGCCGACCAAAGGATCCGGTCGCTTGGGCGGAGTGGATGGCAGTCCGATCCCGTACCCGGGCATCCCCAAAGAAAGGATGCAAGTTTGTGGGAAAACAGGCCGAGGTCGGTTCGCGTCAATCCAACGCCGGAAAAAGGTACTCGGTTAGGATTTTCTGGATGGGCATGGACTCGCCATGGAAGTAGTTCCCACCCGTCGTGACGACCACCGTCTGGTGCTCAGGAAGCACCACGATCCACTGCCCCCCCCAGCCGCTGGCCTGGTAGGTCTGGTACAACTCCCCTCCGGAATACAGGTCCCAGTGCCACCATCCGTACCCGTACCCGTCTGCCCAGTCGTGGGGGCCATCGGGCCCGATTCGCCTCTCTGTAGCCGACTCCACCCACTCTTCCGATACGACTTGCTCTTCCCTCCACCAACCCACGTCGAGAAACACCTGACCGAGCTTGGCCATGTCTCTCGGCCTGAGCCTCAAGTCGCCTGAGGCGAAGACGATGTCATTCGGCATCATCTGCCACTCGAACGTCTCAATGCCCAGAGGGGCGAAAAGGTACTGGCCGCTAAACAGGTCCAGCCGAAGGCCAGTCGCTCTGCCAACAATCTCACCGAGTATGTTCGTGTTGGCGTTGCAGTATTCAAAGTTCGTACCGGGGACAGCTTCCATATCACGTGAGAGAGCGTAGCGGATCGGGTCCTCGCTACCCCACATCTGGATCAGGTCGTTTCGTGGATCGTCGTAGGAGTAGGTCTCGAGGTCATTCCACCGGAGTCCGGAGGTCATGAGAAGGAGATGCTCAACCGTCATCTCTCCCCTCCTCGGATCCTCAGCCACCAGATCGGCGTGCTCAGGGAAGTAGTCGAACACCGGCACGCCCACCGATGGGATGTGCCCCTGGTCGATGGCCATGCCAACCAGGGTTGTGGTGAAGCTTTTCGTTACCGATGCCAGGTTGTGGGCATCGTCCCTCCCAAACCCAGTGCCCCCCGTATACTGGGCCAGATTGAACTTCTGACCATCGAAGTACTCCTCGAAGACGAGCCTCCCCTGCCGTGCCACCAGAAGGCTGTGGATCCGATGCCCTTCCATCTGTTGGAGGTCGTTCATCAGTTGAACGAATGGGCCCTCGCCCAAGCCGGCCTCTGCCAGGGATGCGACCTCCCATCCATCCCCGGTCCCTTGCGGAATCTGATACTGGTAGGACGGGTGGTCTGCGGCGGTGGGGGTGGTCTTGCAGGAGGGGAAAAGGGCGACCGGCAGTGCCCACGCGAAGAAGAATACGACTCGCCTCATGAATGGGATCCCCCGCCAAGGTGAGGTCCAAAATGGCACACGGGCATCTGAACTGGAATACGGCTGCGGGAGGGCACCGTTACCTCAGGATTTCCGTGTTGTAGCCTCCTGCGGCCTCCCTGGCATTCAGCCTCTTCTTCACTGGCTTCCGGGGTCAGTCGCCGGTCCCGGATTCTCCCCCCAACCGGTGAATGGCTGCCTGGGCGCTCTCGATCCAGGGCGCAAAGCCTGGATCGGCATTCTCGCACAGCTGCAGGAAACCGCTGTAGTAGTCCGATGCCTTCCCCACCTCACCCCCTCCTCACCGATCTTCCCCAGTCTCTCATCGGTCCGCGCCAGCCACCTCCCGACGATGTTTCACATCCTTTGCGAGGAAAACGGTCGCCATTCCACCACGGCCCCGCTCACGGATGATGGAGACCGATGGGAGAGGGCCAACGCCAGCCGCTCGCTCGGTTCCGACATCGTCGCTCCTGGTTGGTGAGATAACAGAAACGCCATTCCGACTTCTCGGGTAGGACCAGAGACCGGTATTCGAGCGTCTTCCTGAAACCATGGGTTGCTGGAGAACGGGGTCTTCGAGGGTGCCGCCTCTGCTTCCGCGTAGCCCCCGATCTTGGCACCGGCGGATTCCCGAAGTTATCTATCCCTGGACCCCGACCCGGTCCCCCCCTTTCCAGAAGGGTGCGGGGCCCCCGGAACCAAGCCCAACAACCCCCGGAGTTTTCCCGTGAGCCTCGAACTACGCATCGAGAACCTGTCGAAGACCTACCCCAACGGCGTGCAAGCCCTGAAAGGGGTTTCTCTCAACATCCCCACGGGGATGTTCGGGCTTCTTGGGCCCAATGGGGCGGGGAAGTCCACACTCATGCGGACCCTGGCGACCCTCCAGGAGGCGGACGAAGGGGCCGCGACCCTCGGGGAACTGGACGTGCTCAAAGAAAAGGAAGAGGTCCGGAAACTCCTGGGATACCTTCCGCAAGAGTTCGGGGTGTATCCGAAGGTCTCGGCGGAGGTCATGCTCAACCATGTTGCGGTGTTGAAGGGCCTCGTGGACAAGGGGGAGCGAAAGGAGCGGGTCCAGGGGTTGCTGCGCCAGACGAACCTCTGGGACGTCCGGAAGAAGAAGCTGGGAACCTTCTCCGGAGGGATGCGCCAGCGATTCGGCATCGCCCAGGCCCTTCTCGGAAACCCCAAGCTCATCATCGTGGACGAACCCACCGCCGGATTGGACCCAGAGGAGCGGGTCCGGTTCCTCAACCTTCTCTCCGAGATCGGTGAGAACGTGGTGGTGATTCTCTCTACCCATATCGTGGAGGACGTAAGCGACCTGTGCAGCCGCATGGCCATCATCTCCGAAGGGGAGGTCCTACTCACGGCTGAACCGCAACAGGCCATGTCGGAACTCCACGGCAAGGTATGGCAACATGCCGTCCCCAGAGAGGAGTTGGAGGACTTCAAGGCTCGCCACCGGGTGATTTCCACTCATCTGGCGAGTGGCCGTACGCTGGTGAACGTCTTCAGCGAAGGGAACCCTGGAGAGGCTTTTGAGCCGGTGGAGGCCGACCTGAAGGACGTCTACTTCACTGCCCTTCGAACCGGGAGGCCGGAGGGGGTGGGGGCATGAAGACCTTCCGAGAGGTCTTCCGGTTCGAGTTGAGCCACCATCTCCGCTCCGGGCTCTTCTGGATGGCAGCTGTACTCTTCTTCGCCCTGACTTTCGGCGCCGTGACTTCCGATGTGGTACAGATCGGAGGCGCCATCGGGAACGTGAACCGGAATGCGCCCTTCGTGATCGTTCAGATTCTCGGGGTCATGAGCATCCTGGGCGTGTTCGTTTCTACGGCCTTCGTAGCCAGCGCTGTGGTCCGGGACTACGAGCTGGGGACCGATGGTGTGTTCTTCACCACTCCGGTGGGGAAGCTCCAGTACCTGGCTGGGCGTTTCGGGGGAGCCTTAACGGTTGCTCTTCTCATCTACGTGGCCGTGGTCCTGGCCATCGGGCTGGGGAGCCTCATGCCCTGGCTGGAACCGGAGCGGGTGGGACCCTTCATGCCGAGGGCCTTCGGTTGGGCGTTCGTTTGGGTCATCTTGCCCAACATCTTTCTCATGTCGGCCATCTTTTTCTCCGTCGCCACACTCACCCGCACACTCTGGGGGACCTACGTGGGTCTGGTGGCCTTCTTCGTGGGCTACCTGGTGGCGGGGACCCTTCTCGGGGACCTGGAGAGCGAGACGCTGGCCTCCATCCTGGATCCCTTCGGCTTCGCTGCCTTCGCCGTCGCCACCCAGTACTGGACCACCGTGGAGCGGAACACGGAGCTCCTTTCCGTTGAGGGTCCCTTCCTCTGGAACCGTCTCATGTGGGTGGGGATCGCGCTTCTTGTACTTCTGCTGGCTGTCTGGCGCTTCTCATTCACGGCTACGGGAATCGGGCGGCGGAAAAGAGCAGCCGGGCGGACCCCTCAGGGTGAGGACGAAGGGTTGGACGAGGTTCCGGGGCTTCGTGCGGGTTCACTCACCGGGGCAGGGCCCGAGCTGGTCTTCTCCTTTGGGGCCGCGTGGAAGCAACTCCTCCACAATACCCGCTTCGAAGTGGGTACGGTCCTCCGGAGTAAGGTATTCCTGATCCTTTTGGTCCTGGGGGTCCTGAACCTTATCGGGAACGCCTCGGTGGTGGATCAGATATTCGGCACCCCGGTTTACCCGCGGTCCTATCTCCTCATCCAGGCCATCCAGAGTGGGTTCCTTCTCTTCGTGGTTCTGGTGGTGACCTTCTATTCCGGTGAGTTGGTGGCCAGGGATCGGCAAGAGGGGGTGGCGGAAGTCCACGATGCCCTGCCGGTGCCGAACTGGGTTTTCTGGGGTGCGAAGATGGCGGCCCTGGCCGTGGTGCTGGGGGCTGTGTTGTTGGTGGGGATGTTTGCCTCCATGGGAATCCAGGCGTACCGGGGATACACCAACTTCGAGTTGGGCGTCTACATCAAAGGCCTGGGGGTCCTCGTGGGTTGGCCCTTCCTCCTTATTGCGGTGTTGGCCCTCTTCTTCCAGGTCGTGACCAACCAGAAGTATGTCGGATACGCCCTTGTCCTCCTCTTCTTCCTGAGCCAGCCGGTCCTCGGGGCCCTTGATTTCAACCACAACCTCTACATCTATGCCGGAAGCCCCGGTGCCCCCTACTCGGACATGAACGGGTTCGGCCACTTCTGGACCGGGTCCCTCTGGTTCCGGATGTACTGGACCTTTTTCGCAATTCTCCTCCTGGGTTCCGTCCACCTCTTCTGGGTCAGAGGGAGAGACACGTCCCTTGGAAGCCGTTTGGCTCTGGCACGGGATCGATTCACCCGTCCGGTGAAAACCGTGGCGGGCTTGGCCATCCTGGGCTGGGTGGGGGCCGGCGCCTGGATCTTCTACAACACCAACGTTCTGAACGAGTATATCCCGCCGGATGTCCAACTCCAGCGTCAGGCTCGCTACGAAAAGGAGTTCGGGCGGTACGACGGCATCTCCCAGCCCCGCATCACCTCGGTTTACGCTGAGGTGGATCTCTATCCTTATGAACGGGCCGTGGACATCCGGGGCACGTATCAGCTTCTGAACAAGGAATCTATCGCCATCGACTCCCTGCACACCGTGTGGTCCGTCGGGACCGTCGATGAGCTGGAACTGGAGGTGCCGGGAGGGGAGGTAGTCTTTCAGGACAGCGTCCTGGGGTACCGCATCTACGAGTTGGCCACTCCTCTAGAGCCCGGGGAGGAAATGGAGATGGGGTTCACCGTGGGAGTGCGGAATCCAGGCTTCGTCAACGGGGGCGGAAATACGAACCTGGTGTACAACGGTTCGTTCATCAACAACGCCGCCTACTTCCCCCATATCGGATACAACGACGCCTTCGAGATGGCCGACCCGGTGGAGAGAAGGCGGCACGACCTGCCCCCCATCGAACGCTTCCCCTCCGTGTACGATACGGCGGCATACAACGAGAATTATCTGACTCCGGAGTCGGACTGGGTGGAGTTCGAAACCATCGTCAGCACTGCGGCGGACCAGATCGCGCTCGCTCCTGGCTACATCCAATCCGAGTGGGAAGAGGACGGTCGGCGGTATTTCCACTACAAGATGGACACGCCCATCCTGGGCTTCTGGTCCTATCTGTCAGCCAGGTGGGAGATCGCCAGGGACAGCTGGAACGATGTTGAGATTGCCATATACTACCATCCGGACCACGACTACAACGTGGATCGGATGATCGAATCCTCCAAACAGTCCCTCGAGTACTTCAGTCGGGAGTTCGGACCCTACCAGCACGACCAGCTTCGCGTCGTGGAGTTCCCCAGGTACGCTCGTTTCGCCCAGTCCTTCCCCAACACCATCCCATTCTCAGAGTCCATCGGGTTCATTGCCCGGTTGGACGACCCCAAAGAGATCGACTACGTCTTCTACGTCACCGCCCACGAGATCGCACACCAGTGGTGGGCCCACCAGGTCATGGGAGCCAACGTCCAGGGGGCCACCGTCACCTCCGAGACCATGTCCCAGTACTCGGCCCTCATGGTCATGGAACACGAGTACGGCCCGGAGCACATGCGTCGTTTCCTTCGGTATGAGCTGGATTCCTATCTCCAGGGGAGGGGTGGGGAGCTCATCGAGGAAGTGCCCCTCTTCCTGGTGGAGAACCAGGGATACATCCATTACCGGAAGGGGAGTTTGGTCACGTACGCCATCAAAGACTACATCGGTGAAGAGGCCTTCAACCGGGCCATGCACCGGTATGTCGGTGACGTGGCCTTTTCAGGCCCTCCGTATACCACCTCTCTGGAGTACCTCGAGTACCTGGAAGCCGAGGTGCCCCCAGAGAACCAACCCATGGTGGAAGACCTCTTCCGGACCATCACCCTTTGGGAGCTCCAAGCGAAGGAAGGCGAGTGGGAACGCACAGAAGACGGGCGATACCGGGTGCGGATGAACGTGGAGGCACGAAAGTACCGGGCCGATGGTCAGGGGTTGGAGACGGAGATCGCCATGGACGATTGGATCGATGTTGGCGTCTTCGGGGAGGAGACCGACGACTCTCCGGCGGAGGGCCGGGTGCTGGCTCTGGAGAAGCGCCGGATCTCTGCTGGGGAGGCGGTCATCGAGATCGTGGTGGACGAGGAACCGGTTCGGGTGGGGATCGACCCCTTCAACAAGCTCATCGACCGGAACCCCGGTAATAACCTGATTCGGGCCGAGGAGGTTGGAGGTTAGGCCCCGGGATAGCCGTGGAAGGGGAACCCTGGCGACGGGGGTCCACTACTCTACATATATGGTTGCGCCGCTGGCCCGGGCAGGTGGATCTCCATGGCGGCCCCCCGGGGGTCGGCTTAACCTCTGATTCCAATCCCGCGCCTGTCTTCGGGGAACCCACCGTCGGGTGTATCCACCCCTCGGGGTGCGTCTGGCGGGGATCCGGGAGAACAGTCTCTTGCTCTGGAGGGGTGCCAAGGTGTCGATTCACAGAATCAAGCCGGCCCGGGACCGCGCCGGTTTCACGCTCATTGAGATCCTCGTGGTCATCGCTGTGCTTGCCATGTTGGCAGCCCTGGTGGCCCCCAATGTCTTCCAGCACCTGGGCACGGCCAAGGATGCCACGGCCCGGTCCCAGATCGAGCTTCTGGGTGCCGGACTTGATGCGTACCGTCTGGACAATGGTCGCTACCCCACCACAGACCAGGGCCTCGAAGCTCTTCAGACCGAACCCGTCGCCCAACCCATTCCCACCAATTGGCGGGGCCCGTACCTGAGAAAGGACGTTCCGTTAGACCCCTGGGGAAATCCCTACATCTACCTGAGTCCCGGTGAGATGAATCCTCGAGGGTACGACCTTCTCTCTCTGGGCGCCGATGGGGAGCCAGGGGGGGAAGGGGAAGACGCGGACGTGGCGAGCTGGGGATAGAGGGATGCCCTCTTTTGCCTTTCGGGCCGTGGATGCCAACGGCCGACGGACCCGCGGCCAACTGGCTGGACCCTCCTCGGAAGCCGTGATTCGGGATCTGGAAAGCCAAGGGATGATCGCCCTCTCGGTGGAGGAGCGCAGCTCGGCCTCATCGAGGAACGGGGGATTCGGGTTCGGCAGGAGGCGAGGGGTCCTGGAATTCACGCGGGCTCTCGCCGCGCTGTTGCCTGCTGGGATGCCGCTGAGCCGGGCTCTTACCGCCGCCTCTGCGGCTTCCCCCGAGGTCGTGCGGCCGCCCCTGGAGGAGATTCGGTCCAGGGTAGATCGGGGGGAGGAGCTGGCGGAGGCCCTCTCAGGGCACCCCTGGCTTTTCTCTTCCCTTTACGTGGGGATCATCCGGGCCGGGGAGAAGAGCGGATCGTTGGATCAGGCTTTTCAGCGGCTGGCGGACCACCTCGAGCGGGAAACCGACCTCCGGTCCAAGCTCGTTTCCATGTCCATCTACCCGGCCTTGCTCGGGCTGGTGGGAATCGGGGCCATTCTCGTCCTGGTCCTATTCGTCCTCCCTCGCTTCTCGGACCTCCTTCTCTCCTCCGGTGAGGCCCTTCCCGCCACGACAGCCGCAGTCGTCGGGGTGGCCCTGGCGGTCCAGGAAGAATGGTGGGTCGTCGCCTCCCTTCCTGTGGTGGGAGGCATCCTCCTGGCCTGGCTCAGAACAACGGAAGCGGGACGTCGTACATCGGCTCGGATCCTCGTCCATCTTCCTCTCATTGGCACCTGGAGGAAGCAGCATCTGGCCGCCAGCTTCGCTCGGATGGTGGGTGAGCTGTTGTCCGGCGGGGCTCCACTCCTCCTCGCCCTCCAGGACGCCAGAGACTGCATGACGGATGCGGTTATCCAGAAAGAGACGGAGAGAGTCCGGGTCCAGGTGAGGGAGGGAAGTAGCCTCCACGCAGCTATCAACCTCGGGGGAGTCTTTCCTCCCGTCCTGGCTCAGCTCGTAGCCCTGGGGGAGGATTCTGGCCAGTTGGCGGAGTTTCTTCTGAAAGCCGCCGAACTCCTGGAGAAACGGACGGAGCGAACCCTGGAGCGGCTCGTCGCCCTGGTGGAGCCGGCGATGATCGTGGGGTTCGGAGGAATCGTGGCCATCGTGGCCCTGGCCCTTCTCCAGGCCATCTACGGGGTGAATGCGGGGTCGTTTTGATGCCGAGCGTCCGGAGCGGCAGGG
>CBDUAX010000169.1:0-8700 GCA_965365235.1 uncultured bacterium | reverse complement strand
CCACCGAGATCTACACTCTTTCCCTACACGACGCTCTTCCGATCTCTTTCTCGGCTTCGGCTCCGACCCGTCGGGAGCCCAGAGCCTTCCTGACCTCCTAAGGAGCATCCGGCAGGGAGGAGGTTGGGTGAGGGTCTCCGTTGAGGGCGGGGAGGGTAGCCTCCGCACCGTATCGCTTCCGGTTGGCGGACTCAGTCTGACGGGTTGCATGCAGGTATGGGGCGGGCACTCAGGGAGTTGGGACATCCGGGCACGGGACCTGTATAGCGAGGGGGCTTTCGACTTTCTCGTCCGGCCGGGGGAGCCCCGGTCTTTCGCCTACCAAACCGGCACCCAGGCCCAGCTCCAGGTTGATGTGCGATGGAGCGAACCGCGAGATACCACGCTCCTGCTATGGGTCGGGTTGGATTCACCAAGGGTCAGGCGAGATCCCTGTGAGCCGGTGTATGGACGGCGGTAGAGCATCCAGGTAGCGGCCTCGCCGCGAGCGCCCCTCTCGGGAACCCGTTTGCAACCTTCCAGATCCGAAGGACGTCTCAGTGTGTACGACATAGGTGTGCCGCACACTTAGTTCTTGCATCTGAGACGATCCCGAAAAATGCCTGAGCAGATCGATCCACGCAGTCACCTCCCCCTTCGGCCCATCGAGTTTGAAATCCTACTGGTGCTGACGGGTGGGGACCGCCATGGGTACGCAATCATAAAGGAGGCCGAGACCCGCTGGCCTGGAACCGGGCCCATCGAGACGGGGACCCTTTATCGGGCGCTGAGAAGACTGACCTCGTCCGGCATGGTGGAGCCCGTCGAACGACGGCTGACCTCAGAGGGGGATGATCAGCGGCGTCGCTACTTCGCCATCACTCCCTTCGGCAAGGCCGTGGCGGCTGCGGAGGCCCGGCGACTTTCCGCTCAGGTCGATGTCGCCGAGGCCAGGGAGCTGCTCCCCAGAGCGGGGGGAGGTTCCCCATGAGAATCCTCCTCCGGTTGTTCTTGCGGTTATTCCCCGATGAGGTGGACGGGATCCTCCGGTCGGAGATGGAGGAGACCTTCTGGGATGGATATCATGCCTCCGGCTCCCGCTCCCGGTTCTTGGTCAGGGAGATGTGGAGTTTCTTCAAGACCGGAGTGAGAGAACGGGTGTTCCGCCGGAAAAGGTCCGGGTTGGATTCCGGGGGTGGCTTTTCCCCAATCGGGGCTGGGGGGCCCACGGGGGGCGTGCCGGGGTTTGGTGGTCGTTTTGGCCTTTTGGCCACCCTGAAGGATGATCTGAGCCTCGCCCTCAAGAAGGTGAAGAAGAGTCCGGGGTTTACTTCGGCCACAGCTCTGGTCTTGGCCATGGGCATCGGCGCCACCGTAGCCATGTTCAGTATCCTCGACGCGGCTCTCTTGCGATCGCTTCCTTATCCGGACCCTCACGAGCTCGTCCTCGGAAGCGCCACTTTCGACGGAGCGTGGAACATCACCTGCTCCTTCCCGGACTACGAGGACCACCGGGACTCGAGCGATGCCTTCCAGGTGATGGCGGCCATGATGCCGGGTCTGCACTCCTACACCGTCACGGGAGGAGACGCGCCCCAGAGGGCAGGGGTCCACTGGGTGACCCACGATTTTTTCGAAGCCATCCAGATCACGCCGGCCCTGGGGCGTGGGTTCTCCCCCGAGGACGGTGAGCGGGGAGCCTCGGATGTAGCCGTCATCAGTTTTGGGTTTTGGCAGCGTTGGTTCGGTGGAGATCCGGATGTTTTGGGCCAAACCTCATGGTGGAGGGCTCTCCGACTACGGTGGTAGGGGTCATGCCGGCAGGCTTCCGTTTTCGGAACGACACCGATCTTTGGACCCCGGTCCGGCCTGGGCAATTGGATACCGAAGCCAGGCGCTCCCACTCCTGGCAGGTGGTGGGGAGGCTCAGGGACGGAGTGAGCCTCGAGCATGCGCAATCTCAGATCGACGTCATCAGCGCCCAGATCGCCGAGGAGTTCCCCGAGTCTCACCAGGGGAAGGGGATGGGCTTTATCCCTCTGAGCGAGGCATTCTCCGAAGACTATCGGCCTTCTCTTCTGGTTCTGATGGGTGCTACCGCCCTCCTCCTTCTCATCGCCTGTGGGAATGTGGCCGGGCTCCTGGCCGCTCGGGCCACATCGAGGCGGGTCGAGCTTTCGGTTCGGGCGGCCCTTGGCGCCGGCCGGGCCACCCTGGCTCGTCAGCTATTCGTCGAAAGCCTCCTCCTGGCGGGAATTGCTGGACTGGGTGGTGTCCTTTTGGCTCTCTGGATTCAGCGGATCGTTCTTTCTGCCTTCCCGTTGGACCTCCTTGGGATCCACCAGGTTGGCTTGAGTGGCCCCATGCTCACGGCCGCCCTGGGGGTGTCGGTGGCCACCGCCATCCTCTTTGGGGTAGGCCCGGCCTTTTTTGCCTCCCAAGCGGATCCGGCCGATGAGCTCGGAGGGGGCCGACGGGCCAGCAGCGGGGCGAGGGGCGCGAAGGCCCGCGGGGGACTGGTCGTGGCGCAGGTTGCCCTCTCGGTAGTGCTCCTCACCGGTGCCGGGTTACTCATCCAGAGCTTCGTGCGCCTCCAGGCCGTGGAGATGGGATTTCGGACCGAGAACCTGATCACCGCGAGCCTCGCCATATCTCCCAACGAATACCCGGAGGGCGAGGTCCGAAGTCTCTTCTTCCATGGGGTACGGGAGGATGTGGAGGCTCTCCCCGGCGTGGTGTCGGCGTCCTTCATCGACATGGTACCGGTCAGGCACCGCTACCGAAACTGGTTCGTTTGGGACAGCAATTCGCCGCCCGAAGGCGACGCCGACGGCCTCTCCACATATTCACGGACGGTGCTGCCCGGGTACTTCGAGACCATGGGAATCCCCCTGCTTCGGGGAAGGGACCACGCGCTGGAAGACGAACCCCGGTCCACTCCTTACCTGGTCATCAGCGAGTCGGCTGCGGATGCGCTCTTCCCAGGCCAGGATCCGGTTGGGCGCCTTGTCACTGTGTTCAATGGGAGGGGAAACAACGAATACGAGGTCCTTGGCGTGGTTGGAGACATCCGGGCGAACTTTGTTTCCACAGAGGCGAGTCCGGCCATGTACTTCAACCACCGAACAAGGTCGGCCACGACGATGAACCTCATGGTCCGGGCCCAGGGGGATCCCTCCGGCCTGGTTGGCTCGATCCGAGAAGCCGTTCTGACCAGGGATCCGAACGTACCTCTGGCTGATGTTTCCATGATGACGGAGATCCTCTCCGAGTCCATTTCCCAAACGCTCATCCTTAGTGTGGCCACGGCCCTTTTTGCCATCACAGCACTTCTGCTCTCCCTGACGGGTCTCTACGCCGTGTTGGCCTTCTATGTGGCTCGCCGGACCCAAGAGATCGGGATCCGGGTCGCACTGGGGGCCACCTCCAGGAACGTCCAGAGGATGGTGATGTCCCGGGGCCTGGTGCTGGTGGGAGGAGGTCTGGTGTTGGGTCTCGGCGGGGCCTTCGCTTCCACCCGTCTCCTGCAGAACCAGCTCTATCAGGTTGGAACCACAGACCCGTGGACTTTCGGGGGGGTGGCTGCGGGGTTCCTGCTGGTGGGTATGATGGCGTGTCTGGTTCCGGGACGGCGGGCGGCCCGGGTAGATCCGGTGAGGGCCATCCAGGTAGAGTAGCGGCCGAGCCGGACCCCGGGATGTGGGGAGGGAACCCGATCCTGCCCGGGTTGGACACCCTCCCTGGGCGGCTTATCCCAGCGTAGCTCTGAGAAGAGACACTTGTCGAGCCTGCTCTTCGGGGGCCGGTCCTCCGCGGGAAGTTCGGCGTCTGGCTGCTTCGACGGGGTCCAGGAGAGTGAGAAGCGTGTTTCTCGAAAGGGAAGGATCCAGATTGGAGATCTCCCTTTCGGAGACCTCCGTCAGGTCTCGCCCGCTCTCTTCGAGTTCCGCCATCAGCCCCGCCACTCTTCCGTGAGCCTCCCTGAAGGGGACACCCTTGGTCACCAGGAAATCGGCCAGCTCCGTGGCCAGGCTGGGGTCGCCGACCATGGCGTCCCGGTAGCGGTCTCGGTTTACAAAGAGAGATCCATATACCCCCGTGAGGATCTTCAAACAGTCTCTGACGCTGTCCAGGGCCGCATAGAGATGAACCCGCTCCTCCTGGAGATCCCGGTTGTATGCCAGTGGGAGTCCTTTCACCAGGGTGAGGAGACCCATCAATGCACCGGTTGTGCGGCCGGTGTGACCGCGGACAAGCTCCGCCGCGTCAGGATTCCGCTTCTGGGGCATGATGCTGGACCCGCTGGCGTAGGCGGCGTCGATCCGGACAAACCCGAACTCGCTGCTCGACCATAGGACCAGCTCTTCAGCCATGCGAGAAAGGTGGGTGCCGACGATGGCCAGGGCGGCTGCGGTCTCCAGGACGTGATCCCGGGCCGAGACCGCGTCCATGGCGTTTTCCATGGGAGACTCGAAAGCCAGGAGGTTTGCGGTCCGTTCCCGGTCGATGGGAAAGGAGGTCCCGGCCATTGCACATGCCCCCAGAGGGGACTGGTCCACATGCCGTCTGGCGGAAGCGATGCGTTCACGATCCCTGGCAAGCGCCCAGGCATGGGCAAGGAAGTGGTGACCCAGGAAGATGGGTTGGCCCCTCTGGAGGTGGGTGAAGCCCGGAAGGAGGACTTCAACGTCGTCCTCGGCCCTGTCCAGGAGAGTACTCATCAGGGCTTTCAGCTCCTGGTCGATGTCGTCCAGCCGCTCCCGTAGCCAGAGTCGGAGGTCCGTGGCGATCTGGTCGTTTCTGGACCGTGCCGTGTGGAGGGCTCCTCCTTTGTCGCCGAGCTTTTCAACAAGACGGGATTCCACCGCCATGTGGATGTCCTCATGGTCTTCCGTGGGCTGGAAGGTTCCGTCGTGCCACTCCGTGAGGATTTCTTCCAGGGCCCCAATCAGCTCTCTGCAGAGGTCCGGTGGAACGATGCCGCACTCCCCCAGCATGGTGGCGTGGGCGATGGACCCTGCGATATCTGCCTCCACCAGGCGTCGGTCCAACCCGATCGAGGATCCGAATCGGCGCATGTCGGGGTCGAGGTCACGGCCCATCCGACTCCGTAGTCGGCTCATTCTCCCTCCGATACCCGGGCGGCCCCGAAGGTCCGGAGGCGCAGGGCAGCCAGCCGGATGTACCCGGTTGCATCGGCCTGATCGAAGACCTCGTCCGCCTCGAAGGTGGCCACCTTCTCGTCATAGAGGGTGTGGGAATCGGAGCGCCGCCCTCGAACCGTCACGCTCCCCTTGTAGAGTTTCAGTCGGGCTTCTCCGTAGACCCGTTCCTGGACCCGGTCCATGAACGACTGGAGGGCTTCCCGCTCTGGACTGTGCCAGAGCCCTCCATACACCATCTCGGCGTACCGTGGGATCAACTCGTCTCTGAGGTGTTGGACCTCTCTGTCCAAGGTGATGGACTCCACGGCTCTATGGGCCAGGTGGAGGATGGTCAGCCCTGGTGTCTCATAAACACCTCGGCTCTTCATGCCGAGGGAACGGTTCTCCAGGATGTCGATACGACCCACACCATGCTTTCCCCCCAGGGCGTTCAACGCCTCGATGAGTTGGACCGGTTGCATTTCCAGGCCGTTCAGCGCCACCGGATTCCCCGCCGCAAAGCCCACGGTGATGATCTCTCCTTCGTCGGGGGCGGATTCAGGGTCTGCCGTCATTCGGAACATCCCCTCCGGAGGATCGGCCCAGGGGTCTTCCAGCACGCCGCCTTCGTAGGAGACGTGCATGAGGTTTGCGTCCATGGAGTAGGCGGGCTTCGGGGCTGCCGCCATGGCGATCCCATGGGACTTGGCGTAGGCCACAAGGTCGCTCCGCCCCTTCATGTCCCACTCCCGCCAGGGGGCGATCACCTTGATGTCGGGTTTCAGGGCGTATGCGGTGAGCTCGAAGCGGACCTGATCATTTCCCTTTCCTGTGGCCCCGTGGGCGATGGCCTCGGCTCCGTGGGCCTGGGCCGCGGCCACCAGACCCTCTGCCAGAACCGGCCGGGCCAGGGCCGTGCCCATGAGGTATGAGCTCTCATAGACCGCGTTGGCCCGAAGAGCGGGGAAGATGAAGCGCTCAGCGAAGGGTTCCTGGAGGTCCTCAACGATGGCCTCACTGGCCCCTGTGGCCAGCGCCGCAGCCTTGACCGCATCCAGGTCTTCGTCACGCTGACCGACATCGCCGGTATAGCTGATGACCTCCGCCCCATAGCGTTCTTTGATCCAATGAAGGATGACGGAGGTATCCAACCCCCCCGAGTAGGCGAGTACGACTTTCATGGGACTTACCCCTTGAGGATCTTCTCGAGAGTAGTGGCGAAGACCGGTCCCCCAGTGGGGTCGCGGTTCACGATAAGGACGGTGTCGTCGCCGGCGACGGTCCCCAGGACACCATCTAGATCCAAGGCGTCCAGTGCGGCGGCGACGGTGGGTGCAGCACTTGGCTGAGTCCGGACGACGGTAAGGTTCAACGACCCATCGATCCCGGTGACGAAGGCGTGAAGATGGCCTCGGAGAGTACGAGTGCGGAGATGTGAGGCATCGGAAAGGCTCTCTCCCAGCCCGTAGACCGCCTCACCATCGGGCCCCTTGGATTTGATTGCTCCGATGGCTTTCAGGTCACGGGAGACCGTGGCCTGCGTGGCAGGGTATCCCTCCTCGGCAAGAAGGTTGGCGAGTTGACCCTGAGTGCTGGCGGCCAAGCCTCCAAGGATTCGTCGAAGGACGATCCGGCGCCCGGCAGCGTTTGAAGTAGGCATGGGAGGTGAAGTCGGGATCCAAGGGCCACAGATTCATACGCATATGCGCATAATTATGGCAAGAACTCGGAACCCGTCAAGGGGGCCGCTGAATGTCAGCCCGCCTCTCCCGTACACAACTCCTGCTCTATGGAACCCTACCCGATTGCATAGGCGGTGTGGATGTGCAGGGATCCGTCGATCTTGAAGAGCTCGACCTTGATTCTGGGTAGGGTCCCAGTTGAAGCAGTCGAATGCTGACCGATGCGCAACTGAGGGAGTCTATTGAATATCGCCCCCATGGCCGTCACGATCGCGGTGCCATGCGTGCCGACGTTGGGCTTCCCGTCCAAAGCCCTGAGTTTTTCCTGACCCTTGGCGGAGTTCAGGGCGAATGCGACAACCATTGCCTGATCCATGGGTGGGACTTTCTTGTTCGCAGCGCCATGGGTCCCGGGGGTGACGAGGGTCTTGCCGAAGATCTGGATTTCTTTCTGAAAGGCAGAGTCGTCCGGCTTCCCTCGGTCCGTGACATCCTCACGGAGATGACCGTGCGTTCGAATCGCATGACCTCCCGTTCCGGGTCCCGCCTGCTCGCAGGCATCAAGCAACTTCCTGACCTCCGGGATTGAGTATTGCCTTGCGAGCATCTCGTGAACCTCCTGTTCTGATTGGGTTTCTTTCCTGTCCTCCCGACAGCGGAGCACCGTGTACCCTGGCACCCGTCCATCGGACGACCGGAACCGTCGGTTCTCTCGATACCAACGTTCTCAGTTGAACCTTTTAATAATAGAAGATTCACGAATAATAACACTCTCTCCTGGTTTTTTCACACTAGCGGACTGTCGAGTGGGTGAGACCAGGATGAAGGCAGGTCAGGGAGAGGGAAGCACAGGAAGTGCCTTTGCACGCCCCAGGCTTGCCGGATAGAATCGGAGTGCTTTCCCGAACTCGATTCGGTTCGAAAGGGGCGTCGCCCGGCGAGCGCTTCTAGGATTCAATCTGGAGGTTGGATGTTTGGTTTTCCCAGGGCAGTACCCCTATGCGGGACTCTCGCAGCCACGCTCTTTTTGGCTGGGTGTGGTCAAGGGCCTTCGGGGGGAGAAGCTGATGAAAGGAAGGCGGAAGGGGTGATTCCCTCTCAGAGCCGCCCGGACATCCGCGGGACAAGGGGTGCTGTATCTGCGGGACACCCCCTGGCCGCTGCGGCAGGATACGAGGTCCTCCGGAGGGGTGGGAACGCCACCGACGCCGCGGTTACCATGGCAGGGGTCTTGGCCGTGGTCCGCCCTCACATGAATGGCGTCGGGGGCGACGCCTTCGCACTGATCTTCGATGGGTCCACAAAAGAGGTAGTGGGTCTGAATGGAAGCGGTCGGGGTGGGGCCCTGGCTGAACCGTCGTTCTTCCGTGAGAGGGGTGTCGAGGACGCGATTCCGGAAAAGGGGCCTCTGGCCGTTTCAGTCCCTGGAGCGGTGGCGGCCTGGGCCGACGCTCTGGAACGGTTCGGGACCATCAGTATGGCTGAAGCGCTGGAGCCGGCCATCCGTTTCGCCGCTGAGGGGTTTCCTGTTTCGAAGCGTCTAGGGAGGGACATGGCCGGTGGGCGCAGAGGCCTCAACGAGCCGGCCTCGCAGCTCTACCTGCCAGGGGGAGAGCCACCGGCTGCCGGGACGCTCCTTCGGAACCCGGCTCTGGCGCGAACCCTTCAGGCTATCGCCTCGGGCGGGAGGGACAGCTTCTATCGGGGGGCCCCAGCCCGAACCATCTCAGCCTATCTGGAAAGGGAGGGTGGTTACCTTCGGGAAGGCGACTTCGCCGCACACACTTCGACATGGGTTGAGCCGATATCCGGGTCCTATGAGGGGCATGAGATCCTGGTGCTTCCCCCTAATACTCAGGGGCTGGCCCAACTCCAACTCTTGGAGATGGCCAAGG